>JAFDMD010000040.1 GCA_019306185.1 Deltaproteobacteria bacterium | reverse complement strand
GCCGTCAATGAACTCCCATTCAAGATCCGGCTCTTTGATAAGGCTTTTGAATATCTTCTTTATCTTACCTCGCGCAGACCATCGGTTGAACTTCGCGTATATTGAATTCCATTTACCGAATTCTTTCGGTAAATCTCTCCATGGGCAGCCTGTGCGCATTCTATATAAAATCCCTTCTACCATTAATCGAAGATTAGGCTTGGCATATATTTTGTTTTTTGTCATTATATCCCTAAACTTCAACCATTTCTCATTATTGAGCATTAGTCGAACCATCGCAATCTCGTTATTATTTTTATATGTAAAAAAAAATAATTTACAAAATTGCGATGGTATTTCAAGCTGTTATTCCGAAAATGTCAACAGACCCTAACCTAAATACTATATAGAAAGCAAACAGGTTGTAAAAATACAATAAAAAAATACTTTTTTTTCTCTTAACTTTTCAACGCTGTATCTAACCGGCGCTCTCAAAGAATATATAATAGATTTCGGCGAAAAAATCTACATAAACAAAAACAAATAAACTCTTGACTTGCCGTTATCTATTTAATAGAAAAGTTAAAATAAAACGCAAGCAAGAAGCTTGCAATGAAGTTGTAATTTAAAATTTTACCTGTTTTTATAAAAACCCAAGCCGCGAAGGTTTGCATATATTATATAATGTAAATCCTTATGCGGCTTTTTTTTTGACGATTAAATTCCGACGTATAACAAAATAGTTTGTTCGCTTTGCAAGAAACGAGGATTAAAATTTGAGCGTAACACAGCAAACGGACAAAATACTTTGTTATAGGCTAAATTTAAAAAATAATAACTAAATTTTGGAGGATAACAAAATATTTTGTTTGGTTGCAAGGCTTGCGAAAATCTTAACCGGAGGCTTATTATTTATAAGTCGAGGATTAAAATTTGAGCATAACGCAGCAAACGGACAAAATACTTTGTTATCCTCCAAAATTTTGAAAGGAGTAAATAAAAATGCACATGGCAGACGCTTTAATCTCGCCGGCGGTAGGGGCTACAATGTGGGCGGCATCCGCCGGACTTATAGGCTATTGTTCCAAAAAATTAAAAGAAGAGGCAAACGAGCGTTCGGTTCCATTAATGGGAGTATTGGGCGCTTTTATCTTTGCGGCGCAAATGATAAATTTTACAATACCGGCGACAGGATCAAGCGGGCATTTGGGAGGCGGTATGATTCTGGCGATTCTGCTGGGTCCTTATTCGGGCTTCCTTACAATATCTTCTGTTTTAATAATTCAGGCGCTCTTTTTTGCAGACGGCGGACTCTTGGCTCTTGGCTGCAATATATTTAATTTGGGATTTTTTCCCTGCTTTATAGCTTATCCTTTTATCTATAAAAAAATTGTCGGCAAAAACCTTACTAAAGCAAAAATTATTGCGGCGGCGGTTATATCCGCCGTAATAGGTTTGCAACTCGGAGCATTTGGCGTTGTTTTGGAAACCTTTGCTTCCGGAGTATCGGAACTCGCTTTTAATACCTTTCTTATAATAATGATGCCTATCCATCTTGCAATAGGGCTTGTAGAAGGCGCCGTAACCGCAGGAACCGTTCTTTTTGTTTTACAAGCAAGGCCCGAAATATTAAAAATATCGAATTTTACGCAAGTAGGCGATATATCCGTTAAAAAATTAATAATAAAAATCGCATGCGCCGCAATGTTTATAGGGGCTATATTAAGCTGGTTTGCATCATATCATCCGGACGGGCTGGAATGGGCTATGTTTAAAACCGCCGGAACCGAAGAGATCGAACCGCCGGAAAAAAATATATACTCCTCCTTATCCGACGTTCAAACAAAAACCGCTTTTTTGCCGGACTACGGGTTTAAAGCGAAAGCGGCTCAAGAAACCGAAAAATGGCCGGCTATTGACGCCGGGACTTCGACATCCGGCATTATAGGAGGAACTTTAACCCTTTTAACCGCTTGTTTAATAGGATTTTTATTGAAAAAAAGAAGATACGGAACCGTAAAAAAGCCGAGTAACAGAGGGATAAAGTAGATATTATTTATTGAAAAAAATTATTATCAAAACAATTAAAAAAAAAAATTCGCGCAAAATAAAAGAATAAGAGCAGAAAGCAATAATTAAGGGATTTCTCCTCGCTTCGCTCGTTCGAAATGACAAACAAAAACAACGCTCGGCAAAGAGACGGAAAAAATTATTTTCTGTTATTTCGATAAATTTTATTTTTTCCTGTCATTTCGAGCGCAGCGAGAAATCCCTTAATAAAAAGCCATAAATAATAGATATTGGCAAAACTGTTTACGCTTAAAATGCAAATTTTTTAGCATCGACTAATTAAAAGGAAGAAGTCCGAAATTGAAAATAGAAGCCGGTCTTTTAAACATAGGCTATATGGACGAGCTGGCGCGTAAAAATAACTTTTTATGCAATTTAGATCCAAGAGCTAAACTGATTACCGCAATAATATTTATAGCGTCCGTAGTATCTTTTGATAAATATAAAATTTCGGCTTTAATTCCATTTTTTATATATCCGATAACCCTTATAGCCGTAGGAGACCTGCCCGCCAGATATTTGTTAAAAAAAATTTTAATCGCCTCCCCTTTTGCTATTATGGTGGGCATTTTTAATCCTATCTTCGATAAACAAATTCTTATTGAAATTGCGGGATTGAATATTTCAGGCGGATGGATTTCCTATTTATCTATTATGATAAGGTTTTTTCTTACGGTAAGCGCGGCGTTAATTCTAATATCTACTACCGGTTTTAATTCCGTATGTTTGGCTTTGGAAAAATTAAAAACCCCTAAACCTTTTGTATTGCAGCTTATGTTTTTATACAGATATATATTTTTGCTTGTAAACGAGGCTATGCGTATGATAAGGGCAATTTCTTTAAGAAGCTTCGGAAAACGGACGCTAACAATTAAAATGTTTACGCAACTTTTAGGGCGTCTTCTTTTACGCTGCGCCGATCGAGCAAACAGAATTCATCTTGCAATGTTAAGCAGAGGCTTTAACGGAAGCGTAAAACTTATACAAAATAAAAAAATTGGTTTTTCGGAAATTTTTTTTATTTTAGGATGGTGCGCATTCTTTATATTTGTCAGATTTTATAATATTTCGACAAATCTTGGAATACTCACGAAAAATTTTTTTAAGTAAGCCGTTATAATAATGAAACAATTAAGAAATTTTTCGCTTTGCCCGAAATGACGGATTTTTTTTATCTGTTATTTTTGCTTGTCATTTCGACGAGCGCGGCGAGGAGAAATCCCTTAATAAAAAACGAGGCGGTAATAACAAAGCGACCAATAACAGGTATTGGCAAAACCATTTACGCTTAAAATGCAGGTTTTTCAGCATCTACTAATTAAGCGGATTAACAAAATTTAATCGTAAAAAATAATAACGTAAAATGCGCAGGATAACAAAGCGGTTTGTTATCCTGTGAAATTAAAGGGTTTTTAAAATGAGCCACCATATAACCGAAGCGGCAAACGCAAGCTATTCTTACCCGGACGGAACCGTTGGAATTAAAAATATATCCTTTAAAATAACTCATGGGGAATCCGTCGCTTTGGTAGGCGCAAACGGAGCCGGCAAATCCACTCTTTTGCTGCATTTGAACGGATATTTATCGCCTGCAAAAGGGGAGATAAAGATAGGAGATTTTCCTATTACTTCCAAAAATTTAAAGGATGTGCGCAAAACAGTAGGAATGGTTTTTCAATACCCGGACGATCAGCTTTTTATGCCTACGGTTTTAGAAGATGTAGCCTTCGGCCCTTTAAACTTAGGACTTTCGGACGAACAAGCCTTAAAAAAAGCTATAGACGCTTTAAAAATCGTAGGGGCGGAGCATTTAAGCGACAGACCTCCTTATAAACTTTCCGGAGGCGAGAAAAGAAGCGCTGCGATAGCTGCGGTACTTGCTATGTCGCCGAACATTCTGGTTATGGACGAACCCGCTTCAAATTTAGATCCCGGTTCTAGAAGAAGACTTATAAATTTATTAAAAACCTTTAAGCATACAAAAATAATAGCGACCCATGATCTTGATATGGCTCTTGAATTATGCGAAAGAACAATTATACTTTGTAAAGGAGAAATAAAAGCGGACGGCGAAACCGTAAAACTTTTTAAGGATGATAATCTTATTAACCAAAGCGGGCTGGAAAAACCATTAAGTATGCAAGGATGCCCTATATGCGGGAAAAAGCCCTGCCCATAACCTGTTATCTTATCAATTTTTGGCATTAATAGATAACAAATCGCTTTATTATTTATCGGGCTTTATACGATTAATTGTTTTAACGGAAACCAATATAATATTATGAAAATATTTAGAGTAATAGACGCAAATTTAAACAGAGCCTCCGAAGGTTTAAGAGTAATAGAAGAGATAAACAGGTTCGTTTACGAAGATGCTCAAGCCGCAAAAAATATCAAAGAGATTCGTCATAAAATCAGAGACGCTGCAAAACGTTTTGACAACCTGCTTTTTTGCGAAAGAGATTCTTTGGCGGACAAAGGATTTGAAATCTCTCAAAACCAAACGGCTAAAGGCAAAACAGATATAAAAAATCTTGCTTTAAGAAATTTTAAAAGAGTTCAAGAAGCTTTAAGAGTTATAGAAGAAAACTTTAAAACCGAAGGCTATAACAATCTTGCAAAAGAGTATGAAAAATATAGGTTTTTATCTTATCAACTTGAAAAAAGCTTTTTCGAATTGAATTTTAAAAAAAAATCGCTTCCAAAAGGGATATACTGTATTACCGGAGAAAAATTCTCGCTGGGCAGAGATAATATAACCGTAGTAAAAGAGATGATCAAAGCCGGAGTTGAAATAATTCAATACAGAGAAAAAGAAAAGGATATGGAGGCAAAATATAATGAATGTATTGAAATAAGAAAACTTACCAAACAAGCCGGAACATTGTTTATAGTAAACGATAATATAGACTTGGCTATTGTAACCGAAGCGGACGGCGTTCATGTGGGACAAGAGGATATGCCGGTAAAACAGGCGAGAAAATTAATCGGCAATAAAATAATAGGCGTTTCTACTCATTCTCCGGAACAGGCGCAAAAAGCGGTTGAAGAGGGCGCCGATTATATAGGGGTAGGACCCATCTTTAAAACATACACAAAAAAAGACGTAGTCGATCCGGTAGGGTATGAATATTTGGATTATGTAGTTAAAAATATAAACATTCCTTTTGTAGCAATAGGCGGAATTAAAACCCATAATATAGAAGAGGTCGCAAAACGAGGAGCAATCTGTTTTGCTATGATTACCGAAGTTGTGGGGGTTGATGATATTTGCGAAAAGATAGCCGAGTTGCAACAAGCTATAAAGGGGTAATAAACGCATAAAACTTTAATATTGAAAAAAAATGATAAGAGCGCATGCCATGCGTTTTGCTTGTATGCGCCTATTATCTGTTTTTGTTTATTGCTTGCAGTTTTAAGGCGTATAAATATGGTTTTTTACTTTTATAAAATTTACATATTTTTTCAAAATAATCTTTACGACAAATCAATTCCGCGCCTTCCAATCTTGGTATCTCATCACTGATGCCCGCTATATTGCCATCTCCAACATAATCAGATGACCAACGATTATACTTTAGCACAACTTCATTTTTAGAATTGCTTGCATTTAAGCCGGTTATAGGGTTTTGAACATTTAACTCATTCAATAGAATAGGATTTATCCATAATATTTTGTAATCCTCAAATTGATCATTAAATTGAGTTAAAAATAAACATAAAAACTCATCAAAATCTATCATTGATATATTATCCCAAATGTAAGTCGGAAAAAATCGGGGGCATGAGAATGGAATAGATTCTTTGACGTTGTTTTTAAACGCAATTCCTTCAAAGACTCTGTATTCATTATTTTTGCCAAAACTTTCTTCATATAGCTCATATTCATAGTAACCCAATCTAATCCAATCGGAGTATGCAACTTCGCTTTTTTGCCAATTTGTTTTGATTAAATGAGGTTTATCTATCTCCAAAGGTCTAATGGAATAAGAATTGGTTTGAGCAACTATTGTCTTGTAGTGTATTTGCAGAACATCATATAATTTTGCTTGGACATCGTATTTACTAAATTGATTATATAGTTCTGTGTTTATGAGTTCTAACAGATAAGCATAAGGATAAATAATTTTTACATCTCTATCTATTGATCTATTTTTGAATAATTCAAATTTTTCTTTGTATTTATTCCAAACAGTTGCCTTATGCTTTGCGACAACTGTTTCAAAATCAAAATTCATATTATTTAATATTTCATTTCTATAATTCAATTTTTTAAAAAAATTTATATCATCATGAGTAGCCGAATATACCAAAGAACGCCCCTTGATTAATACTATTCTGCTCTTACATAAAAGTTTGCCGATAATATAATCAATCAAATAATAATTAGATGGATATAATTTATTTAGCTCGTCTTTAAAATTTTTATAATATTCCAGATTTTCATTATTTATATCATAAAGAATTTCAAGAATAATTAAGAGATTTGCTTTAAGAAATTGCTTATTGTTCTTTAAAAACCATTTTGTTGGTTTTATCATTTTTTTCGGATATAATTGATATAGATAAACTAAACCTGATAAAGTCCAATGATGTCTTTCCGTAGTATTAGAATTGAACCTCGCGAATAAAATACAAATAAATATTTCTTCAATGTTCATATCAAGATCATCGGCTAACATTTTGTTCCAGTCAATTTCTTGTATGACAGGCAACCGGAATTCAGCAGCGCTATAAAGCTCTTTCCATATTTTTTGAATTATGTCCGGTTTATACTCAATTTCAATCAGCGCATTCAGTAAATTGCTTGAAAAAGAAGAAGTAAAGCCGATTTTGGACAAATTACTGAACAATTCAACGAATGAGTTAATTGTTAATTCAGGATTAAGCGAATATGCCTTTTTGAACGCTTTGACATTTATTAAATTTCTATACCAACCATCACGTTCATGAACAAAACGACATATCCAGTAATAAGCCGAAATATTATTATCTTTTTCAAAAACAACTGCCGGCTCTAAATCTTCATTTTTAGGGTATTCTTCATTTTTTTCAACAATAGCTTCTATTAACGCTTTAATTTCCGGCGTTAAGGCATCTAATCTGTCAAAGCAGTAATATAATGATATTAAGTCGGTTTCTTTAATTTTATAGTTTGAAAAATATTCAATTTGCTCTTGAATAGTCATATCAGGGAATTGTTTTCTGGAAACGCTGTTTTCTTTTAATAATTCAAGCTTGCTTATCTTTTTACGATACTCCTTTCTATGAGGCAACTCAACTTTTGAGGCAAAATTCTCAAAACCGAATATAATTAATAATTTCTTTAATTTTTCCGAGTAATTATCGCTAAAGCCCTCATTTCTTCTGTTGTTAGATTTGACAAATAAACTTGCTAAAAGCTGCTTTGCAAGTTCGTAGTCAATGTTTTTATTTTTCTCGACTAAGGTTAAACCGTAAAACAAAAAATCTTCAGAGGATTCTACAGGAAAAGTGCGATAAATAAATAATTCAATTAGAGAGTTAATTTGCCCGTTTGCTTTAATCAATAAGTCTTGAAGCTGTTCTTCATCTACCCAAGAGTAGCCAGTTTCGCATAGTTCCGTTAAAATATATTTTGAGGCGTCATTAAAATTTATATTTAAAAACTTTTGAAACCATACAGTTGGAAAATGGCTTGTACCTTTACCGCTTGTGTGGGAGGAAACCGAATCGACTAATGATTTTAATTTTTTTATATTATCATTGCCGAGTTGTCTATCAAATTTATACAAGCTTTCAATACTGTTTGCTACATCTTCCAATGATATATCTTTCCAGAACGTATAACCTAAAAAAAGCTTAATTCCCGTATTATATCTCTGCTCTGCTTTTTCTTTTTCTCCTGTTATTGAGTATTGTTTTGATAATCTAAAATAGTATTCAGCAATATAAGAGTGTAAATTGTAGTCTTGTTTTTCTACAATTAACCGTTCAAATGCTTCGATTATTTTTTTTCTATTGACTTTATTCGCATTCTCATCAAGTAGTTGGAATAATTTATCGGTTGGAAGCGGTCCGCCTAAATTTTTACGCATACTGGTAGTTGTTTCTTCACTTAATTTTATCAACAACTCTACTATTTCATTCCATTCCTCTTTACTTTTTATAAAAATTAGCCCCGCAGCAATAGAGTCATAAATAAAATATTCAGATCCGTATAAATCGCATGTCCTTGGATTACCTTTAAATGGTTCCGTATCATAAATTAAAAATTGAAAAGCTTCTTTAACTTCAAAAAAAGAAATATCTTGCTTTGCTTGTAAAGATTTAATTTTAATAAAATAGATTATCCAGTTATAGAACCAATTTTTAGATATAAATATTTTAATAATCTGCTCAATTAACTTAAAATCATTTATATGATTTTCGACTTGTTTAAAAAAGGAACTTAATAACGGTAAATCATTTTCAAACATATTTTCTTTATTCAATAAATCGTTTGATAATGTTAGCAGATCCTGTTTTGTGCAGGGTTTTATTTTCGGCTTACAGATAAGTATTTTATTAAAAACCGATGATTTACCCTTTAGTTCATTTATATATTCAGCGTCGTGATAATCTGACAATTCATTTTTAAATGATTTAATGTAGTTAAGATATTTATTGAATATATCCTCCGATACTTTGATCAATATTTCCGTCTCTTTAAGGATAAGCAAACCTCTTATATAGTATTTGAAATCATCAACTGATATTTCTTGATTTTTATTAAAATATGCAAAATAAAGATCCCAAGGCGCCGGCTCTTTATTTTGATTGCATAGATAACATGCTTCCAATCCCAATAGTAATGGCAATGCAGGCTTACCTTCAAAAACAAGATGATCAGCAAGCGCTTTAAAACCTTTTAAATAACCAAGCGCGGATAAATAAAGAGTAAACCCTTCACTGTATGCGCCCTCTGTTGAACTTAATACTTTATTAATCTCACTTGCGAGTATTATTTTAGAAAAATTCTTTTGTTTAAGGGCTGATTTAGCAAGATATTTATAGTTATTTTTTATCGCATCAAATGAATGACCGTAGTAAACGCTTTCGGTTACAAAATCTTTACTTAAAAATGATAATATTTTATCATACATCTGGTTTTCATATAGAAGTTGAAAATAATATCTATAAGCTTTGGAAAAATTAAAAAACCCTTTTTCCTTAAACCATTCTATTAATGGTCTGAATATTGCCGCTTCAATTTCCACTTCTTCTTCTTTAAGTTTTTCAATTATAAACCGCCTGAAACTTTCATGGTATATAATAAAACCGCCGGTTGAGAGATTCTCTTTTAATAGCGGTGATAACATATCAATAGCATTATCCACCTTATTTCCCTGTTTTGTTATTTCTTTAAGTTCATTTTTAGACAAACTAAAATTTGCGCCTGAAAGCGCTTGCGGAACAATAGAGTCGAAGTTTAATTTTTTAAGCAAATATTGGTAATACTCTTTTAAGTTGTAACTATAAGACGGCAGAGAATTGAATTGATTAGTAGAGATGGCTGGAAGTTTTTTAACCTCTTCCGTTAAATAGTTTAAATAAAGCGGATTACCATTACTTTTTTCTAAAAGAAAATCTGAGAGATATTTATTTTCTGTGATTAGACTATCTGAAACATTTATTTTCGTTAAGTAGGCTTTTACATCTTCAATTTTCCAACATGGAATTTTAACCCGTTTATAATTTGACAATTGAATAAGGCCTTGAATTGGTTGTGAAACAACAAATATTTTTACTTTGCCCGAAGGTTTTAGCTGGGTTATTGCTTTTATTATTTGAACGTCATTACGAGTTAAATCTGATTGGCTAAACTCGAAAACTCTATCAACATGATCTAAACCATCAATTATTATAATTGTATCTATATATATATTTTGTAAAAGATTATTTAACTCTTTTAAATTGCTTGCATACCTTTGTTCCTTTTTTTCTTCTAAATCTGGAAAAACATTAACAATATCATTAATCAAATTTCCGTAAAAAACGTTTAATTTAATCCTATCTTTGAGGTTTTTATCCTTTAATTCTGTATAGCAATAATGCTTAACAATGTTATATTTTTCATTTTGTAATTCATGCTGTAAATTCTGAATAAACCAAGATTTTCCGCTTCCGGGTTCTCCGATTAAAATTATTCTGTTTTCATTGTTTATAATGGTTTTTATTTTAGAAATAGCATTTTTAGTTTCAATATTTTTTTGATTATCAATGGGAAAAACTTGCTCAATTGAACCGTAATCTGTTTGTATGTTTAATTCGTTAAGAATAGTTTGCGAGTTAATTTCTAGACCTAAACTTCTGCTTCTGCGAATCAACTGTATTAATTCCAATGCAAAAGCTTTGGATTCGATTCTGTCATTAGGAAACTCGCCAATACCAAGCTTGCCTATTTGGTCAAGCAGTACATTTTCAAGTTCGCCTGAAAATTCAGTATTTGGGCTTTGTTTTGGAAAATTGGTTTCAATAATTAATTTTTCACAAAAGTTCTCAAAATCCAGACGATTTATTTCGGCGTTTTCTTCTCTAAATCGTTTCCAGTTTTTTAATGGTTTTTGTCCGCTTGGCCAAAGTTTATTAACATCAATTTTAAATGTTTGAGTGGTATAAGAGGGAAAAGAAGGAATGGTCGAATGCTGTTTTAATACTTCGTTTAAATCATCAATCGGTTCTTGCCAAGCCAAACATATTCTAAATTCGCATTTGTTCTTATTCGGATGGTTATTCCAGCTATGAAATAGCGCATCTAAATGCAATTCATATGATGTTTTACTTGACAGATTTTTTTTCTGCAATTGCCGGTTTGTTTTTTCATTACTGTATTTAATTTGTTTTTTAAATATGCCTAATGAGTTGGTTATTGTCAGATCATCAAATTTATCATTTGGATATTCTTTGGTATCTATTTTGAAAGAACTATCATTTCCATCTAATATCTCTTTTAAGATAAAATAGGAAGTTAGTAAATCCTGATATTCGTATCCTTCATGTGCTGCATTTAACGGCATATTCGTATTGCTTTTTAAATTAAAAAGACTTCTCGTCTAAACATTTTAATATCAATTTCAGATGGTATGATTTAAACTTTGTTTATTTTCTACTATTTCAAATATATACGTTTTAAATTTTTATTCTTTTAGGCGCTTAACAAGCAGATTAATAGAATTAATCGCTAATATAATAGGAACATTTAAAATATTCCTATTATATTAAAAGCTTAACCGTTGTTCCTTTCAAATTCCTTCATAAAAGACGCCAAAGTCTCAACCGCCTCTATGGTCGCGGCGTTATATATCGAGGCTCTGCATCCTCCTACGGTTCTATGTCCTTTTAATCCGCCCAAATCGTTTTGTAGTGCTTCGGCTATAAATTTTTGCTCTAATTCCTCGTTAGGCAGTCTAAACGTAACGTTCATTTTAGAACGGCTATCTTTTTGAGCGGTTCCTTTATAAAATTCGCCGGAATCAATCAGATTATATAGAATATCCGCTTTTTTCCGGTTTATCTCCTCCATTTTTTCAACCCCGCCAATACTTTCTTCAAGCCATTTTAAAACAAGCCCTATTACATATATCCCAAAGCATGGAGGAGTATTATATAAAGATTTTTTCTCGGCATAAACCGAATAGTCAAGCAAAGACGGCAGATTATCCGGTATTTGAGAAAGCATATCCTCTCTTATTATAGCTAAACATACTCCGGACGGTCCTATATTTTTTTGCGCTCCCGCATATATCAACCCAAACTTTTTCGTATCTATTACTCTGGACATAATATCGGAAGACATATCGGCTATCATGGGAATATCGCCGGCGTCCGGAAATTTATTCCATTGGGTTCCTTTGATCGTGTTGTTTGACGTTATATGTAGATACGCTGGATTTTCGCTAAAATTAAATTGCTTTGGTATGTAGGAAAATTTTTTATCTTCGGAAGAAGCCGCTATATTAATATTCTTTTTTAAAGACTGCGCTTGAGCAATAGCTTTTGTCGCCCATGTTCCGGTGTTGATATAATCTGCGGTTTTATCGCCGGATAAAAAATTCATAGGCGCCATACTAAATTGCAAGCTTGCGCCCCCTTGAATAAAAAGAACCTTAAAATTATCTTTAAGGTTTAACAAACGTTTTACCCGCTCCATAGCCTTATTTATAATGTCGTCAAATATTTTAGACCTATGGCTTATTTCGGTTACGGACATTCCGGAGCCCGCCAAATCAAGGAAGGATTTTTGTATCTCTTCCAATACAGGCGTAGGAAGTGCGGCGGGACCCGCGTTAAAATTAAAAATTCTGTTTTGTTTCATATATCTTATTTCCTATGTTTATAATTTAATTAAGGAATTTCTCCTTCCCGCGCTTGCCGGAATAGCAGCGTAAAAACCGTCTGGCAAGATAACGCTGCAAAAATAAAAAGCCTGTCTTGTCGATCAAAACAAGAAACCCCTTAATTATTTTGATAGTCGTCCTTTTTCGATTAATTATATTTAATGATGGAAATTCCTTTACGGTTACCGATAATCTTTCATTATCTCCGGTTTCGGATAATTTTTTAAAATTTCGGCGTATTTTTTAAGCTCTTGATCTTCCGGTTTGTAATCTATAATTTTTCCTTCCAAATATTTGTCATAAGAACCCAAATCTATTAAACCATGCCCGCTCCAGCTAAAAAGAATAACCTTTTCTTTACCTTCTTCTCTCGCTTTTCTCGCTTCTGCAACTACGCATGCCAAAGCGTTATTTGTTTCGGGCGCAGGTATTATACCCTCGGTTTTTGCGGTAAGCACTCCCGCTTCATAACAATCCAATTGATTTACCGCTTTGGGAGTTATAAGCCCTTCTATTATAAGCTGGCTTACAATAGGAGACATTCCGTGATATCTAAGCCCGCCCGCATGAATCGGAGCCGGCATAAAGGTATGCCCTAAGCTGTGCATAGGAAGAAGCGGAGTATAACCGGCAATATCTCCATGATCATAACCGAATTCGGCTCTGGTCATAGTAGGACACGCCGACGGCTCTACCGGATAAATATCAACATCCTTTCCGTTTATTTTATCAAGAATAAATGGAAACGCAATGCCTGCAAAATTGCTTCCGCCTCCGGCGCATCCTATGATAACGTCCGGATACTTGCCTATTTTCTCCATCTGTTTTTTTGCTTCAAGCCCTATGATTGTTTGATGCAGCATTACATGGTTCAAAACGCTTCCCAAAGAATATCTGGTTTTGCCTGTTGTATCCGCAACCGCCTCTTCAACCGCTTCGCTTATTGCAATTCCAAGACTACCCTGACTGTCCGGAAATTTTTCTAAAACTTCTCTTCCCGCTTTTGTATAAGGACTCGGGCTCGGAATACATTTGCCGCCCCATACCCCCATCATAGACTTTCTATAAGGCTTTTGTTCAAAACTTACCTTTACCATATATACTTTACATTCCAGCCCGAACTGGGCGCATGCAAAAGATAAAGCGCTTCCCCATTGCCCCGCTCCTGTTTCGGTGGTAAGTTTTTCAATTCCAAACTCTTTGTTATAATAAGCCTGAGCTACCGCGGTATTCGGCTTATGGCTTCCAGGAGGGCTTGCTCCTTCATATTTATAATAAATTTTTGCTGGAGTATCCAAAGCTTTTTCCAAAGCTTCGGCTCTTATTAAAGGAGTAGCGCGCCATATTTTTAAAACCTTTAATACTTCATCCGGAATATCAATCCATCTTTGCTCGCTTACCTCTTGCTCTATTAAATTCATAGGAAAAACAGGAGCAAGCTGTTCCGGTTTTATAGGTTTTCCATCCGGTCCTAAAGGCGGATTCATTTTAATATCCGATAAAATATTATACCATTGGCGCGGTATTTCATCGTCGTTTAAAAGTACTTTTTTTACTTCCATTTAAATAAAACTCCTTTTTTATTTATTATTATGAGATTTATCCTATTTGAGATTCTTGACGTTACCCGGTAAAAAAACCAACCGAAATAAGCATTCTGTAATGTCGAGCAAAGCAAAAAATCCCTTTATTACTTAATTTAACCGTTTATAACAATTCTTTTTTAACCGTAATCTATTCCGTTTTATAAAATTGTCATCCTCTTGCGTTATACAGATAATATTAGAAAAATTTTTTTATTCCATATCAAAAAATAATACAAACAATTTTTTAATTATTAAAAATTCTTTTCGGACGCCGCTATAACAGTTGAAATTTTAGAATAATTTTTTGAAGATATAACCGCGTCAAGCTCCTCTTTTGTTAAAGTATCCTTTAAATATCTTTCTATATCGAATGTTTCCTGCCAGCAATCCGTAATTTTTCTACAAGGCAGATTGTTATCGCCGCAGGTTTCGCAATATTTAAAAGATATTTCCCCTCCTAACATTGGGCATCTTTTTATTAAACTAAAAGAGTTCGGCATAATTTTTTATCTTTCGTTTTTTTCGCTTATTATTTTTATCTCTTTATTAAATTCTTTTAAAATTAATAATACTTTCAATCTGCTCGGCTATGCTTTGAACGGTTCGATATTTTTTTACAAATCTATTTTTTCAAATTCAGGCGGTTGATATAATTTTATACAATATTGCAATGTAAAAAATTCGGTAATACCTTACGAATTTATATTAACCCGAATTTTTTACATTGCCGTTTTATTTTTATAGCATGTCGCTTTGTTTATTTTTCGCGAGAATATGGCCAAGCCATAATTCCGCCTTCCATAACCTTTACATTTTTCCATCCGTTATCATTTAAAATAATAGCGGCTTCATATCCGCGCATCGAAACCTTGCAAAAGCAAATTATTTCGGCATTCTTATCCGACGGCAGTTCCGAAAGCCTTTTTGTTAAGGCTCCCAAAGGAATTAAAACCTCGCCTACGCCGAGACGCATTATTTCGTATTCGTTTTCTCCGCGCATATCGAGTAAAAATACCTTTTCCTTATCTACGACTACTCTTTCATAAACCTCTTTAACCGATATGCCGATCATTCTGCCTTTTATTTTATTCTGCAAGGTATGACCGGATACAATAAAATGATCTATTGCCAAAGAAAAAGGAGGAGCGTAAGGCAAATCAAGATTAATAATATCATCCAACTTCATTTTCCCGCTTATTGCAAGAGAAGCCGTAGTAATCTGTCTTCCTACGTCCCCTTGACCTATACACTGATAACCGAGAATAGCCCCCGTTTTTTTATCCGCTATAATTTTGCTTATAAGCGAATTCGGCTTCATAAATAAAGGTTTGTCCGGACTTGCGTTTACAGCGGTTACAATATCGGTAAAACCGGCTTTTTTTGCGGCGATTGCGGAAAGCCCCGCGCATCCCGCCGAAAAATCAAATATTTTACAAATTCCGGTTTGAAGCGCCCCTTTAAATGTTACGCAGTTTCCTAACGCGGCATTTTCTCCGGCGACTCTTCCTTCCAAATTCGCAAGGTCTCCGAAGGGAGCATGCATCTTTCTATTGGTTATTAAATGATTAATCTCAACGCAATCTCCGGCGGCGTAAACATCCGAATCCGAAGTCTGCATATATTCGTTTACCGAAATTCCGTTAAACTCTCCTATATCCAAGCCCGCTTCCGCCGCAAGTTTTGAATTCGGCGAAACTCCTATCGCTATAACCGCAAGTTCGCAAGCTAACTCTTTACCGCTTTTTAATTTCACGGATTTAAGATGCTCGTTTTCTCCAAAAAATTCAACTACTCCGTCGTTGACAATAATATCAACTCCTTTGCTTCGTATATAATTTTCCGCAAGTTTTGCAAAATCGGCTTCAAGAAAAGGAAGTATCTGAGGCAGCATCTCTACTACCGTAACCTCAATCCCCGCAAGTTTTAATGCCTCGCAGGTTTCCAAACCTATAAGCCCCCCTCCTACTACAACCGCCTTTTTTATCTTTTTTTCGTCTCTGATTTTTCTGAGATAATCCGCATCTTTTAATCTCGTTAAAGGAGTTATTCCTTTAAGATTAATTCCGGGAATAGGCGGAATTTTAGGCGCGGAGCCGGAACATATTATAAGCTTGGCATATTCGTAAGCCTCTTCGCCTCCGTTGTTAAGATTTTTACATACTATTTTATGATTCTTTCTATCTATAGAAATAACTTCTATTTCAACGCAAGCTTCAACCCCTTTTACATTAATAAAAAAATTAACGTCCCGCTTAACTCCGGCGGGAGTGGCTATAAGCATATCTCTATCGTCAAAAGCGCCGCCTACATAATAAGGATAACCGCAGGTCGCCATAGACAATTCCGGTTCTTTCTGAAAAAGTTTTACATCCGCCCGTCTATTAACCCTTTTAGCCTTTGCCGCGGCTTTAGGTCCTGCGGCGGAGCCTCCTATAACAATAATCTTTTTTTCGTTCATAACATAAATTCTCCCAACGTAAATTCATTATAATTTTAATTCTACAAACCCGTTTTCTATTCAACAAATACAAATATTTTTTTCATGCTATAAAAATAATTTACAATTTGAAATAATCTATGTAAATCTCATCAAAATAAATTTCAAGGTATATTTATCTTTCCGAATGTTTTTTGCCACTTCCGGTTTTCCCATTTTATTTACCGCTGGAATAATAATCCCTATCGATTTATTTTCCATATTTGCAAATAGCATTAAAGGGATTTCGCCTTGCTTTGCTTGTCATTTCGACGAGTGCAACGAGGAAAAACCCCTTAATTAAATGACCGGCTTTTATTTTTGTTGTAAGACGGCGGAAACTATTCAGGGATTTCTCCCTTCGGTCGAAATGACAGGCTTTTAATTTTACGTTTGTCTTGTCAACAAACCTTTATTCTTGTTTGTCATTTCGAACGAGTGCAACGAGGAGAAATCTCTGAATCATTGCCCCACACAAATAAAAGCTAATTATTTTATAACCATATGAACCCCCCGTCTTTTAAAAAAAGCCTTGTTATACAAAACAATTTTTTATAAAATAATCATCAGCGTTTAAAGGCACAGTTTAAACCGGATAAAATCAAAGCGGACAAGTCAAAAATT
>JAFDMD010000151.1 GCA_019306185.1 Deltaproteobacteria bacterium | reverse complement strand
TAGTAAAAGTCGCTACGCAAAAAAACCTTGAACCTCTCTTGCTTGGATGTAAACGGAGGAAATTATAGGGGTGTCTCTAACATGGGTTTGACCCGTAATATAGGGGATTGAGACTGCCACAGACAAACTGTAAAGAATGCGGCGTTCCTAGTTTGACCCGTAATATAGGGGATTGAGACTCATAAAGAGGAGTTTTCATAATTTGCTTTAACGCGGGTTTGACCCGTAATATAGGGGATTGAGACTTTTATGTATCGTAGTTTTAGCCGTTGCGTCCGTTACGTTTGACCCGTAATATAGGGGATTGAGACGCGTAGAATTATATCCGCGAAGCTTGCAATTATGCCGTTTGACCCGTAATATAGGGGATTGAGACAGATTTTATTTCTTCAAGTTCCGGCGCTGTCAACTGGTTTGACCCGTATAATATAGGGGATTAAGACGGATAATTTTTTAGAATATTAACCGCAAAAAAATAATTATAATTTGTGCGGATAACAAAGCAGTTTGTTTGTTTGCAAGGCGAATTTTTTTTTAACCGCGGGAGTGTATTTCGAGGATTAAAAAAAAAAATCAACGCCGCAAACGGGCAAACTACAAAGTTATCCGCCAAATTCAGCCCAAATTAAAAAGGAGGCGCGAGGGAAACATGGAAATACTAAAGATAGACCATCTCGGCATAGCCGTTAAAAGTATAGACGAAGGGAAAAATTTTTGGACGGATATATTAGGGCTTCAACATCAAGGAAGCGAAGAGGTTGCGCCTCAAAAAGTTAGAACCGCTTTTTTTCCGGTAGGCGAAAGCGAAGTTGAATTATTGGAATCCACAGCGCCGGACGGACCTGTTGCAAAATACATAGAAAAAAAGGGAGAAGGAATCCAACACGTAGCTTTTAGGGTAAAAGATATAGAGGCTGCATTAGAAGAATTAAAAGCAAAAGGGGTAAAATTAATTGACCAAAAACCAAGAATGGGAGCAGGCGGCGCAAAAATTGCTTTTTTGCATCCTAAAGCTACCAATGGGGTATTGGTCGAGTTATGCGAAAGATAAAAAATTCGGCTTATAACTTCGTAGTTTGCCCGTTTGCGGCGTTGAAATTTTTTTTTAATCCTCGAAATACTATATGTATTCCTCCGGTTAAAAAAAAATTCCGCCTTGCAAACGAACAAACTACTTTGTTATGAACCGAATTTTATTTGGATATAAACAGTTTAGACCGTAAGCGTAACTTTGTAGTTTGTCCGATTTCTGCGTTGGATAAAAATTTTAATCCTCGACTTATTATCAATAAGCCTGCGGTTAAAATTTTTATCCGCTTTGAATCCGAACAAACTATTTTGTTATGAACCGGCTTTAACAGGGGAAACGCTAAATTTATTTGCCCTTGTTCTTTTGAAAGCATTTTTTGTTTGTCATTTCGACAAGGGAAGCGAGGAGAAACCTTAATTAAGGGCAAATAAATAGTAAATATAAAAGCGGGCGGGGTTTTGTTCCGCGCAACAAGTTTTATACCCTTAAACGCTCATTTAATATATTGGTTTGCGCAAAGTAAAACAGAACTTGATTATAGGAAGCGTTTACGTTTAATAAGAATAAATTTTGTTAAATAGCAAAGCGATTTATTCAAGTTAAAGGCGGATAAAAATTTCAACGCCGCAAACGGGCAAACTGCGAAGTTATACGCCAAAATTAAAGGAGGAGTAATATGCCGGACAATTCTAAATTACAAGCTTGGGAAGAGCTTAGTCAAGAGCAATTAAAAGGAAAACCAGTAGAAAAACTTAATTGGGAAACTCCGGAAGGGATAACGGTAAAGCCTTTATATACTTTGGAAGATATTGAAAATTTAGAATGCGTAAATACTTTGCCCGGAATGGCTCCTTATGTTCGCGGACCAATGGCTACAATGTATGCGGGGCGTCCTTGGACAATTCGGCAGTATGCCGGTTTTTCTACCGCAAAAGAATCGAACGCTTTTTACAGACGCAATCTTGCGGCGGGGCAAAAAGGGTTATCCGTAGCTTTTGATCTGCCCACTCACAGAGGCTACGATTCGGATCATCCCAGAGTGTCCGGAGACGTAGGCAAGGCGGGAGTGGCAATAGATAGCGTAGAGGATATGAAAATTTTGTTCGATCAAATTCCTTTGGATAAAATGAGCGTATCTATGACAATGAACGGAGCGGTTTTGCCTATTCTGGCGGGATATATCGTAGCGGCGGAAGAGCAAGGAGTAGCTCCGGCAAAGCTTACCGGCACAATCCAAAACGACATATTAAAAGAGTACCTTACAAGAAACACTTATATATATCCGCCTACTCCTTCTATGAGCATAGTTTCCGACATTATAGAATTTTGCTCCCAAAATATGCCGAAATTCAATACCGTAAGCATAAGCGGCTATCATATGATGGAAGCCGGCGCAAATTCGGTTTTGCAAACCGCTTTCACCCTCGCTGACGGTTTGGAATATGTTAGGGCGGCTTTAAACGCGGGGCTTAATATCGACGATTTTGCTCCGAGACTTTCCTTCTTTTTCGGGGTAGGAATGAATTTTTTTATGGAAATTGCAATGTTAAGGGCGGCGCGCTTTTTATGGCATAAATTAATAAGCGATTTTAATCCTAAAAACCCTAAGTCTTTTATGTTGCGAACTCATTGTCAAACTTCCGGTTGGAGTTTAACGGAACAGGATCCTTATAACAATATCATAAGAACAACATTAGAATGCCTTGCGGCGTCGCTTGGCGGAACCCAGTCTTTGCATACAAACAGCTTTGACGAAGCGGTCGGGCTTCCTACCGATTTTTCCGCTCGCATAGCGAGAAATACCCAGCTTATTGTTCAGGAGGAATCTCAAATATGTCATTCAATAGATCCTCTCGGAGGCTCATATTATGTAGAAGCCTTAACAAACGGCATTATTAAGGAAGCTTATAAAATCATACAAGAGGTTGAAGAGCTGGGCGGAATGGCAAAGGCAATAGAAACCGGAATGCCTAAACTTAGGATAGAGGAATCCGCTGCAAGAAGGCAGGCGAAAATAGATCAGGGATTAGACGTTATTGTAGGAGTTAATAAATATAAGCTTGAAAAAGAGGAAATGCTTGAAGTTTTAAAAGTTTCGGACGCTGTTCGAGATGATCAAATAAAAAGAATTAAAGAATTAAAGGCAAAACGAGACGAAGCCGCTGTTGCATCGGCTCTTGAAAATATAACCGCCCGCGCTCAAAATGGAGGCAACCTGCTTGAAGCCGCGATTATCGCTACGCGCGTAAGGGCGACTATAGGAGAAATATCGGACGCTATGGAAAAAGTATTTTCGCGCTATGTAGCTAACACGGTTTCGGTTTCCGGAGTTTACGCTTCCGAGTATAAAAACCGCAAGCCCATAGAAGCGCTTATAAAAAGAACCGCCGCGTTTATGGAAAAGGAGGGGAGACGCCCCAGAATATTAATGGCAAAAATGGGGCAGGACGGACACGATAGAGGCTTTAAAGTTGTGGCGACCGCTTTTGCGGATTTTGGATTTGACGTCGATATAAGCCCGATGTTTCAAACTCCGGAAGAGGCGGCAAAAATAGCTATTGAAAATGACGTTCATATAGTAGGAGTATCCAGTTTGGCGGCTGGTCATAAAACGCTTGTTCCGCGCCTTATTAAAGTTTTAAAAGCGGAAAAAGCGGAAGATATAATAGTGATTGCAGGCGGCGTAATACCTCCGGCAGACTATCAGTTTCTTTATGACGCGGGAGTAGCCGCTGTTTTCGGGCCCGGAACTCCGGTAACGGAATGCGCAAAAACGCTTCTGGATATATTGGATAAAAGAAGATAAAAAGGATTAATTAATGGAAAACAAAGAGGATTTGGCAAGAATAAACCCTGTTCAATTAGATGGTAAAAGCAAGCTTCAATTTAAATGTCATAAAGGTTTAAACTGTTTTACGAAATGTTGCAGAGGCATAAACATAATGCTAACCCCTTATGATATAATAAGACTTAAAAACAGACTACAACTTACTTCGGAACAGTTTCTCGCAATATATACGAAGCCGGAACTGCTTGAAAAAACCGATCTTCCGGTAGTAACTTTAAAACTGCTGGACGACGAGGAGGAGTCCTGCCCTTTTGTTAAGGATGAAGGTTGCATAATATATGAAGACCGGCCTACTGCTTGCAGGTATTATCCGGCAGGAGTCGCCACCTTAAGCAATAAAGAGGAGCATAAAGACGGATTCTATTTTTTAATAAACGAACCGCATTGCGAAGGCTTTAAAGAAGATAATATTCAGACAATAACCGAATGGAGAAAGGATCAGGGAGTAGATATTCATGACGAAATAAATGAAGGATGGACGGAATTGTTAGTTAAAAAACGATCTTTTCCGAAAAATATTAAATTAACGGATCAGAGCAAAAAAATGTTTTTTATGATAAGTTATAATATAGACGAATTTAAAGAGTTTGTTTTTAACAGCTCCTTTTTAAAAAGATATGCTATAGAGGACGCGGTAATAGAGGAAATAAAAAAGGATGAAAAAGCCCTGCTTCAATTCGGCATAAGATGGCTTTCGCATATTCTATTTAATAAAGATAAAAAAGAGAATTCGGAGTTTAAAACCGCGTCAGCATAAAAGCATAAACAAAAATA
>JAFDMD010000039.1 GCA_019306185.1 Deltaproteobacteria bacterium | reverse complement strand
GAAGCTCTTAACGGACGACCTTCGTCCCGTTTTTTTGCCAACTGCGCCGCCTTTGTATGAGGTATAACTATAATATTATCGGTGCAATTCATAAAAATAGCCCGCTGCTCGTCCCCTTCCTGCGTAATCAGCCAAACCTCTTTGCCATGTTTTCGTAAAATATCCATAATTACGGAAAAATCAGAATCTCTCGTTACAAAAACAAACCGGTCGATCGAAGGTTTTTCCAGATAAAGCTTTTCAAACGCGTCAAGACTAATAATCAGATCCGCCCTGTTTTTTTTCCCCGTTACATGCGGCGCTTCCCTGATCTCAAAATTATAATCGGTTAGTTGTTCTCGAGCCTTTGATATGGCATGCGTATGTCCGCAGGCAAACTTAACGGCAAAAATGTATTCTTCGGAATCCTCTTTATTTTCTTCCAAAATAATATCTTGAAGCATTGTATCCAAATCTAAAATTCCAGATACATTTTCAAGATCAATATACACGGCAATAAATTTTCTCATTTAAAACCTCTATTGTAGAGAGTTAATATAAAAAAATGTCCGATTTCGACTCAAGCCAAAACCGTTAGTCATATTTGGGTTTCACTTCGCGCGCAACAAATATGATTAAAAATTGTTATACGACGCAAAAATCAGATAAACTACAAAATTATAAAATCGAATTTATAATAAAAGAATAACTGATTTCGGCGTATAACAAAAGCAGTCTGTTCATTTGTAAGGTAAAAAAAATTTAACAGCGGAAATTTTAGAGGATTAAAAAAAAATCAATACGGCAAACGGGCAAATTGCCAAGTTATACGACAAAATTTTTATAACTTTTTTGCCAAATTAATAAAAGCGCTTCTTCCGAAACCAAGCGTCTTAAAAAAGGATAAAAGATCGGTAGAATCCCATTGAACCGACGAATATATATCTTTAATCTCCTTTTTTTTACAATAGTCAAATATATTTTCAGCAAGCTTTCTGCCTATGCCTTTTCCCATATATTGCGGCGAAACTCCCATAGCGGCGATCCAAGCGCTTTCTTTTAATCCGAAAACGCCCGTTACAATATAACATATCATAAAACCGACGACATTTTTTTTAATCTCGGCTGCAAAAGCCAAAGAATTCTTGTTTATTGCCTGTTCTTTTATTATAGCTTCAAAATCTTTTTTATCGGTTTCATTAGTAATGGACGCATAGATATCGCTTATCTCTTTTGCGTCCTTTTTTTCTACTCTTCTTATAATAATTGAATCCACAAAAATAATTCCTTACATAATAAATTATCAATCGATTCTTATAATCTTTACATTATGCCCGACCCAGTTAGGAGGCAGATAAACCCTGCCGCTGTTTCCGCTAAGCTTAACATTTTTTTCGATCATCTCTTCTCCGTAAATTTCAAACTTTACTTTGGAAGCGTTATAATCCGACAAAGCCGAATTACCTTTGTTTATATTTTCTTTTTCCATTAAATCTTTTTCATATAAAATTTAAAATTTTCATAAAAAACAGTTGCTATTATCCGAATATTTCTTTATAGGGAATAAAATATTTCTTGTAAAGAAATATAATTGCAAAATAAAAATCCTTTCACGGCAAACAATGTATAAAATAAAAGACTGCGGAAGAATTTAAAAAGGGAGGTGCGAATAATTTGCAACGAATAGAAGTTAAAGTTTTTGACAATGACGTTGAAAAAGCTTTGCGTATTTTAAAGAAAAAACTTCAAAATGACGGACTTTTTAAACGATTGAAACTCAAAAAAAATTACGAAAAGCCTAGCGAGCATAAACGACGCAAAGCTCGCGAAGCGGTTCGACGACAAAGAATTGCGTCTTCCAGAAATAAATATTAAAATTTTAACGATGCCCTTCCCGTAGAAATAAGCCTTATTTTGTTGCGGGAAGCAATATGAAACAAAAAAGCCCGGCTATTATAAGTCGGGCTTTTTCTATATATAATCTCTATTACAACTTACAGTTGATTATATCTATCTATTCGCTTAACCGAAAAACGATGATAACAATTTTGATAAAATACTTTTTTATCTTAAATAAAATATAAAAATATGACCACATCTATAACATATAATAATTGCTTGTCTTTAATGTATTCGATGAGAAGGTTCGGCATAAAATTAGGGCTCGATCTGATTGCCGGAATATTAAAAGAGCTTAAAAATCCTCAAAACAAATATAAAACCATACATATAGCCGGAACAAACGGCAAAGGTTCGATAGCTTCCGGGCTTGCTTCTATTTTAGAATGCGCCGGATATAAAACCGGATTATACACGTCTCCTCATCTGATAAAATTCAACGAAAGAATATCCGTAAATAAAATCGATATTACGGACGATCATGTAGTAAAAGCTTATGAAGCGGTAAAAAACTCTTGCCAGCATGCAGACAGAGAACCGACCTTTTTCGAATTCTCTACGGCTATGGCATTTTATGAATTCGGGCTGCAAAAAGTTAACGCCGCGGTTATAGAAACAGGCATGGGCGGCAGATTAGACGCCACCAACCTGATTTCCCCGCAATTAAGCGTAATATCAAACATATCCGTAGAGCATAGAACCTATTTGGGAAATACAATAGCAAAAATAGCTTATGAAAAAGGGGGAATAATAAAAGAGAATACTCCGGTTATAACCGGAGCAAAACAAAAAAACGCTCTTTTGACATTTGAAAAGCTTGCAAAACAAAAAAACGCTCCTTTATACATATACGGAAAAGACTTTTCCGTAAAAAGAGACCGAAAAAAAGGAACATTTAAATATTACGGAATTTATAACCAAGTATTTGAAGATATGAGAACAAATCTTATCGGAAATTATCAAATAGACAACGCCGCTTTGGTAATAGCCGCATGCGAGATTCTGAATAAAAAAAATATATTTGAAATATCTCCAGAACATATAAAAGAAGGACTTGAAAAACATACATGGGCAGGCAGATTAGAACGAGTATTTATCAAGAAAAATGAAGAATCAAAAAGTCCCGAAGTTGAAATAATATTAGACGGCGCTCATAATCTTGCCGCCGCAAAAAATCTCGCTTGTTTTTTAAAAGAAAATAATCATAAAAAAATAACGACAATAATCGGCATATTAGACGACAAACCTTATAAAGCAATCCTAAAAGCGCTCGTTTCCGCATCAGACAAAGCGCTATTTGCCATGCCGGAAATCGAAAGAGCTATAAAACCGGATATTCTTTTAAAAGAAGCTGAAAAAATAGCGAGGCCTCAACAGGAACTCTCGGCGTTCCCTTCTATAAAAGAGGCTTTAAACTACGCCCTTAAAACGTCCCGAAAAAATGAAATTATATGTATATCAGGCTCGCTTTATACGATAGGAGAGGCAAAAGCGGCTATAAAAAATTTTAAAATAGATTATAGATTTTAAAAAAATAAAGTGATATATTTACAAGGAATTAATATTTATCTTAATATTTTCTTGCAGATCTCAAGATAAAATCCTCATTATTAAAAAAATTTTAATCGCAAAAAAATTTGTACAAAGGATAAGATCAGAAGGCGCTAATAAAGGGATTTCTCCTCGCTTCGCTCGTTCGAAATGACAAACCAAAACAACTCTCGACGAAGAAACAACGCGGAAATACTTAAGGGATTTCTTGCTTCGGTCGAAATGACAAACTTCTTATTCCAGATGAACATTTTTTCACCCTGTTCTTTGGACAAACGTTATCTTTACCTGTCATTTCGACGAGTGAAACGAGGAGAAATCCCTTAATAAAAAGCTAGGAAGTAATAACAAAGCCGTAAAATAACAGGTTGATTTTTTACATCTTTTATTAAACTTTAACTTCAGGCATTGGCAAAACCGTTTACGCTTAAAATGCAGTTTTTTCAGCATCGACTAATTAATTTCAGCAAATAACAAAATAGTTTGTTCGAGTTAAAGGCGGACGACAATTTTCAATCCTCAAAATATTACATATATTTCTCCGGTTAAAAATTGTCGTCCGACTTCGAAATCGGACAAACTACAAAGTTACCCCCCATACATAACCGCTATAATCAAAGCTTTTTCCTTTTTTGCTCCGATAAGATGCGGCATAGTAGAAGAATAATATGCGCTGTCGCCGGGATTTAATTCAAATGTTTTACCATCTATTATAAGTTCTACGTCTCCTTCCAAAACATATATAAACTCTTCGCCGGAATGCTCCTTCATCTCCGAATCGGAAGGTTTGTAAAGCTCTATCTTTAAAGCTTCCATACTTCTTCCTTTAACTTCCGGCGCAAGGCTTTTATAAATGTAAGCTTGCTTGCCTCCTTTTGCGGCGGGATGCGTTACCGTCTCTTGATCTTCTTTTCTTATAATGGAATATAATTTATCCCCTTCTCCGGAAATCAGGTTAGAAAAACCGCTGTCTAACGCTTTGGATAATTTTATTATTGTTCCTAATTGAGGCTGTACTTTATTGTTTTCTATATCTTCAAGAAACTTTTCGTCAAACCCGGTTGACTTTGCAACATCGGATAAACCAAGTTTTTTCTTGTTTCTTATAGATTTTATTTTATCGCCTATCTGTTCTACGCTTGTTTGTTCTTGCTCTGAAATTTTTCCGGTGAGGTTTTCAAAATAATCAACATTTATATGAGGCGTCTTGCTCATTATTCCTCCTTGTATTTGTCTGTATTGTGCCGGTAAAACCGCTTAAAACTCTTGCGCAAGCTTTTATTTTGCTTATTTTCTGCGTTTCGCTCAAATTGCTTAACTGCTAAAATTTTCACGCATATTGAACATAAACAAAATTCTTTCTTGTGCAAAAATTTTATTTATCGGGAAATGCCTGTTTGGGTTTTTCGCCGAATTTTTCCTTTAGCTTCGCCAGTCCGGGTCTTGCGTAATGCATGTGTCCTTCTTTTAATGTTCTGCCGTTTATTATGGCTTCGGAACGAAGTCTTCTGCCTATGGTTTTCTCCATTTGTCTGCCTAACCATAAAATTCGATCGATATCATACCCATGTTCAATGCCCATTTCATCTACTTGAACAAGAGTATCTTCAAGACATACCAACCCTACATATCTCGGATCGTCATAATAGTATTCTCCGGTTCCTTTTACGGGAGAGTCTCCCAAGAAGTTGGCGGGCTGTCCGCCGAGTCCGCCGAGCGTCGCTTCGAAATTGATAATTCCGGCTTGTAAGGATGCAAGGACTGAAGCCGAAGCGACTCTTTTTGTTTCGTGAAAATGAGCTATATGAAGTTTCGGATCCGGCATTTCGTCTAATACCATAGAGAAATATCTATATACCTCCGCCGCCGAAGCGCTGCCGTCATGATCTGCATGCTCTATATCATGCGCGCCTATGTCAAGCCATCTTTTTGAAAATTTTACAGCGTCTTTTAGGTCTGTAGCGCCGCCTATGGGGCTTCCCCAAATTGTGCTTACGGTGCCGCACATTTTCATACCGGCGTCATTGCATTTTTTTATAGCTCGTTCCGCTTCCTTCCAATAATCCGGAAGCGTGGTTCCAGAATTTGCAAAATGATGTTCCTCTTCCGTAGATACCATCATAAGAAGCCTGTCTGGTCCTACGCCTTTTTTTCTTAATTCTATGGCTCTATCAACCGCAGCCTCTCTTATGGTTATTGCGGTTAAACATATATCGTCATAATTTATTTTTTTTCTTTCGCATTTTTTCTTAAATCTATCGCTTCTAAGGTGAGCAAGAAGCTCCTCCGCATCGGCAAATTGGGGCATAATATACGGATTTCCAAGATTGGTAACCTCTATATATCTGCATCCCGCAAAGATTAACTCTTCGAGATAAAACTTTTTTGCCTGCGTAGATATAAATTTCTCTTCATGCTGAAAACCGTCTCTTATAGTAATATCTCCTATTGTTACTTTTTTCGGCATTCTCGGAAATACTTTCCATAAATCATACTCTGTTCTCATATTCTATTCTCCTTTATAAATGGGTTCTCTTTTTTCTTTAAAGGCTTTAAGCCCTTCCAATCTGTCTTGAGTCGGAATTGTAACCATATAAGCGTTTGACTCTATTCCAAGCCCCGTATTTATATCGGTTTCAAGTCCGTAGTTTATAGCATATTTAGCCTGTTCTATAGCTATTGGTCCGGCTTTACATATCATAGAAGCCATTCCCATGCATTTATCAAGAAGTTTTGCCGGCTCGCATATTTGATTTGCCAATCCTATATTCAAAGCCTCATCAGCCGTTACTTTACGCCCCGTAAATATAAGCTCTTTTGCTTTTCCTTTTCCTACGAGACGCGGCAATCGTTGGGTGCCGCCTGCTCCGGGTATAATGGCAAGTCTGGTTTCGGTTAAACCCATTAAAGCGCTCGAAGATACTATTCTTATATCGGACGCCAAAGCAAGCTCCGTTCCGCCTCCCAAAGCAATGCCATTGACGCCTGCTATTACGGGTTTATTCAAATTTTCTATCAACGAAAATAACCCTCTGATGGTATATATATACTCTTTTACTTTTATCGGAGGCAGCGTCGCTCGTTCTTTAAGATCCGCTCCGGCGCAAAAAGCTTTTTCTCCGGCTCCGGTAATTATAACGGCTCTTATGTCCGAATCAAAACGTATTAACTCTATTCTTTCTTTTAAAGCAAAAAGAAGATCAAAGCTTAAGGAATTCATAACTTTTGGTCTGTTAAGAGTTATTGTCGCAACCTTATCTTTTTTTTCAAATATAAGTATATTATCGCTCATTTTATAACCTCCGTTATTAACAGCCTATATGTCTCGAAATTACAATTCGTTGAACTTCGGACGTCCCCTCGCCTATATCTAATAGTTTTTGGTCTCTATAAAATCTTTCGACATCGTATTCTTTCATAAGTCCGTATCCGCCATGTATCTGAACCGCATGATTTGCGACTCTTCCCATAAGCTCGGAACAATAAAGCTTTGCCATTGCCGCTTCTTTTCCATAGTCCCTTTTTTTATCCGCAAGCCAGCATGCTTTATATAGTACGTTTCTTGCGCACTCCAATTCTATGGCGCAATCCGCAAGCTTAAAAGCTATTGCCTGAAATTTGCTTATGGGCTGCCCGAATTGTTTTCGTTGTTTGGCATATTTTAAAGCAATTTCATAAGCTCCTTGCGCTCCTCCCAGCCCCATAGAACCTATGGAAAGTCTGCCTCCGTCTAATGTCGTTAACATTTGGCGAAACCCGTCTCCTCTTTTTCCAAGAAGATTCGCTTGAGGCACTCTAACATCTTTAAAAAAAAGTTCCGACGTATTGGAAGCTCTCCAAACCATTTTTCCATGCATAGGTTTTGCGTCAAATCCTTTTGTTCCGTGTTCTACCAGAAAACAGGAATATTCCGGCTTGCCGTTATCTCTTACGCCCGTAATTGCCTGAACCGTAACTCCCATAGACAGCTCGCATGCGGCGTTTGTTATAAAAACTTTGGCTCCGTTAATAACCCATTCGTTTCCGTCTAATACGGCTTCGGTTTGAGTGCCTCCGGCATCGGATCCGGCTTCCGGTTCGGTAAGTCCGAATCCCCATAAACCTTCTCCGCTGCAAAGTTTCGGAAGATATTTTCTCTTCTGCTCTTCCGACCCGAAATATAGTATCGGAGATATTCCCAAAGAATTTCCTGCGGCAATAGTGGCGGCTTGCGAACCATCTATCCTTGCAATCTCTTCTACGGCAATAATATAAGATAGGTAATCAAGATTTTGCCCGCCGTATTCTTCCGGAACTATTACGCCGAATAGCCCTATTTCCCCCATTTTTTTTGTAAGTTCCGCCGAAAATTCCTCTTTTTCGTCTAATTCGGCGGCTATGGGGGCGATCTCCTCTTTGGCAAATTTTCTGACCTCCTTACGAATCATTTCCTGTTCTTTAGTAAGATCAAAGTCCACAAGAAACCTCCCTTCCTTAAAATAAATTGATATTAAAAAATATTATTGGTTTTACAATATTATACCCTGTCCAAATAGTATCTGAAATCATAAAAAAAAAATAAGCTTATATATATTTTATAGATATAAACTTATCAGCCGGTTACCGATAGAAAACTTTTCTTCCCTTTTGTTTTAAAATAACCGAAAATAAATTTTCTTACTTGTCATTTCAATAAATACGGCAAGGAGAAATCGTATAATAAAAATATTTTTTATATTAAAATTATATTATCTCTGCAATACTTATATAACGGAAAGCCAAGCCTCATAATGCTTTATGACTTCAAATTGATCGAAAAAAATATTTAAAATTTCCGTATCTTCGGTTTCCTCCTCAATTATGCTATCCGGAGATTCCGGCAAAAATATTTCAACTTGGGTCTTTTTAACGTTTATTTCTCCGCCATGATGGTAAACCGAAAAAAAGATCGGAAGCATTTCCCAAAGCTTTTCTTTTTTCTTAACAAAATCGCAAGAAAAAGAAAGCAGCGCCCCTTTAACGTCATTATTTGTCAATACCGAATTGGCGGTTATCATTATAGGCTTTCTATTAACGTCTTGCAAACGTTTAAAAATCAAATTTATAAGGCGGCGCATTATATTTATTTCGCCTTTTAACTGTGGAAGATTTTTATCAATTTCGATTTTAATATCAATATCCGTTTCTATTTTTGATTTTTCCTCTTGAATTAGGTTCTGAAGCGAATAATTGATAAAGTTATCCTGTTGTTTTAAAATCAGTTTTTTTATGTCTCTTATAATTTCTAAAAAAAGCCGATTTTTCTGCTTTGCGCTATTCATCAGTTTTTTTAAGGACTCGATGGTATCCTGTTTGTCCGACAAAAGATTCGGAGGTGAAATTTTTATAATTTTTTTTAAAGCAACAATGGAATTGTTTAAGGGAATAGTTTCGGATAATGTTGCAAGATTTCTAATACGATCTGTAAAAATAAGCTTTTCCAGCATATTTATTCTTTCGACTTCCAAAAATTTTTTTTCTTTATTAATTATAAAAAGCTCATAACCCCTTAAAATAATTTGAAAAAGAGTTTCCATTTCCCATGGCTTTACTATATATTGATAAATAGCTCAGGAATTAACGGCGTCTATGGCAAGATCATGATTTGAATAGGCGGTGGTAAGAATTTTTACAATATCCGGATGAGTAGTCGCGCATTTTTTCAAAAAGTCCAAACCGGAAAGTCCGTTAGGCATTTTATGATCGCTTAATATAACGCTTATTTCCGAAGCCCTATCGTTTAATATTTTTTCGGCGTCCGTAGCGCTTTGCGCAAATATAATATTAAAATCATCTTCGAACGAATATTTGAAAGAGTTGAGCGCCCGTTTTTCGTCATCTACAACTAGTATCAAATATTTTTTAAAATCATACATTCTTTTACTCCTTATCATCTATAGGCAAATCGAAAATAAATTCTGTGAATTCGTCTGGTTTACTATTTACATTAAAATCTCCGCCATGCTTCTTAACAATTTTATAACAAATACTCAAACCGAGTCCCATGCCTTTGCCCGTTTTTTTTGTAGTATAAAACGGATCGAATATATTAGAAAGTTTTGCTTCCTCTATACCGCAGCCATTATCCTTGAATTTTATAAATAACCTATCCCGCTCTTTAAAGGATATAATTTTTATTTCCGGCGTTCTGTCTATATTTTTAAAAGCGTCTGCCGCATTAACAAGCAGGTTTATAAAAACCTGCGCTATTTCGTCCGGCAAACCTATTACTTTGCATTTTTCAACGTCAAGCAGATTAATTATTTTTATATCTTTGATTTTTGAGCTTGCAAGCGTAAGAGCGCTTTTCAAGGAATCGTTAATATAAAAAGCCTGTTGATAGCGTTTTGCTCCGGAAGCAAATTTTTTAAGGCTTAAAGTAATGCGCGTTATGCGTTCTATCCCCTCGTAAATATTATCTATCGCCTCTTTTATTTCGGGATCCGCGTCTTTTCCTTTTCTTCTTAAGCCCCCGACATACCCGCTCATAAAACTTAAAGGGTTATTTATTTCGTGAATAATTCCGGCGGATAATATGCCGAGCGAATTAAGTTTTTCGCTTTGAATAAGCTGTGTTTCGACCTCTTTCAGTTTATCTAAAGCCTCTTTTATCTGTTTTTGTTGTATTGACGTCCTAATAGCGTTCTCTACTCTGATAATCAATTCAGCGCTGCTGAAAGGCTTGGTAAGAAAATCGTCGGCCCCTGATTTTAGACCTTCTATCTTTATATCTTCATCTGTTCTTGCAGTCAAAAGAATTATTTTGGTATATTTCAATTCGGGATAATTATGCAAACTTTTGCAGATTTTAACGCCGTCTATTGCCGGCGGCATTATATCCAAAATAATTACGTCCGGAATTACCTCCAACGCCTTTTCTATACCTTTAATTCCGTCATGGGATTGAACGGTTATATACTTTTTTTCAAATAAAGACGCAAGAAATTGACGTATATCCGGTTCCTCGTCAATAATCATAATTTTATGTTTTTTACCTTCATCGTCAAAATTCGGTTCTTCCATATAATTATCTGTTCTAGCCGAATTCGCTTCTCTAAAAGTATCTGTAAATATATCGTCGGAAAAAAACGGAACAAAAAGTTCCAAATCTCCTTTATATAAAGGTATAGCAATAGTAAAAGCGGTTACCGTTCCTTTTCGGCTTGCAACTTTTATACTTCCGTTCTGTTGTCGTAGCAATTCTTTTGTAAGGGCGACCCCCAATCCAATTCCACGACAATTTTTTGTTAACGAACCGTCCGCCTGTATAGAGCGTTCAAACATAAAAGGCTCTTCCTCTTCCGCAACTCCTATTCCGGCATCGTATATTTTCATTATAAAGTTATCTTTGTCCGTATGCAAAGATACGGTAGTTATCCCGCAGGGGGGAGTAAATTTAGCGGCGGAGCTTAATAGATTCATCAAAACCTTTTCCAAGCTTGAGGCGTTGCCGAGTATAACTGCATCCGCGCAATTATTAATAAAATTAATTCTTTTATTCTGTTCCGAAAACATATATTTTACGGAATTAATTATTCCGAATACTAATAGCGAAATTTTGATCGGAGCCAATTGTATCCGCTTTTTTGCTTCGTCTAACCGTAATATTTCAAAAAAATCATTAATCAAGCTTAATAAACGCAATCCGTTACTTTTTGCCAAAGTTAAAAGTTTACGGGCATCCTTCGACAACTCCGACGCATTATTTAAAACTCTTTCCACGGAAGAAATAACCATTGTCAAAGAGGTTCGCAATTCCTGGCTAATATTAGCGTAGAACTCGGTTTTAAGCCTATCCGTTTCTTCAAGTTTATATCGGCGTTTAAACTCTTTAACCCTTATTTGCGTAACAAAGTAACATATGTAAGCATTAACTATAACCGTTAATATAATAATAAGCAGGTTATTATAAAATATAGTATAATCTAATGGGGTTTCCTTATGAAAAAAGACGGCTGTCGTATAAAAAAAAACTACGGTCAAACCGTATATTATAGCTTCGAAGCGGTTGTAAGACAATATTTGACAAGATACGACTATAGCAAGACTAATTCCCGCATAATAAGGGGAAACCGAACCGTCTTTTAAAAAAATCATAATGCATATCGAAAGAATTAACGACATAGTCCGGAGATAATCGATTATATGATAATATTTTATCGCAATATTCTTTTTAGATAATAAAAAAAATAAAAAGATAAGTACAAGAGAGGAGATAAAGCGTATTTTTAAAAAGGCGTAAAACATGTCCGGATAAACAAAATAATCTAAAGTATGACATACATGATTTAAGGCTATAAGTAATTTAATGCCTTTTTTCCCGTTCCTTATTCGTAAAACGGCATCCTCTTTTAAATAAGCCTCTTTTGCATTACTATCGTCAAAAAATTTATCTTTCATGTTTTATAGCATAACGTTGGATTTAAAATATTTCGGTATTTTTTTTGACTTTGCTTAATTTTCTGTATGTTTTGGCAAACTTTTTTTTCAATTCGGACCGCTCTTTCAGTAGCCTGCTTTTTAAATCCTGTTTATCTTCAAACCGTAAAGATTGAATTTTATTTTTAAAAGATTCTATATTAGAAGTTATATCATTATCTAATCTTTTATTAAAATTATCCTGAATTGCGCCGATATGTTGAAATAGAGTTGATAGTTCCATAAAAGTAAAAGGCAGAAGCCCTTCTTCTTTAAAAATATATTCTGTTTCCGAAATATAAAGAATCCTTGCGAAATCTTTTATTGCAACATTATTCTTTTTGCGTATTAAGCATAATAATTCCGGCTTAAATCTACCCGCAAGCGCTTCTCTTTGTTCGTTTAGCTGCTCGACAGGTTGTTTGGAAAGCTTTCTCCCCAAAGCTATAATCTCTTCATAATTAAAATTAATATACTCGACGAGCCTAACCCTTGCATTTTCCGAAATAGCCCTTTTCCCATTTAAAAATTCGCTTAAATAGCTCTGCTGAATTCCTATGGCAGTCGCAATCTGTTTTTGCGATCCCCATCCTAATTTTTTCATATAAAGTTGAATAGCCAATCTAAAATATTCTGAAATTTCCATAAGTTTTTTCTCCGTTCCTAAATTGCGGGGGGTTTGACTTTTCCAAAAATAAAAATTTCCAAATTAGTTCCTTTAGAAAATCAAAATTAAATAAAAAGGCATTTCTCTCAAAAACTAATTAGTAACAATAAAACTTATAACCCTAAAATTTTAAAAACTTTTCACTTTAATTATTAATTCAATTTGGTTTTTCCCTTTTTTTCTATTAAAAGTCAAATGAATTTATAAAATTTTGCATTTAGATTCTTAAAATATAAAGACGAAAACAGGTTGAAAGATATAATGCTGTTTTATATTTAAATATCTCAAAAAAAAAAAACGATTAAAAAAAAATTCCATAGAAAAATATTTTATTTTGTTTTAAGTTATGGCATATAATATGTTAAAATTTTTATATGTAGTTTAAGTGCCTGCAAAAAACTTTTTTCCATATAAAAAAAGTCCCTTGCGCAACAAAAAAATCTGTTTATCTTTAATGCTTACAAAAATTTTAAATGCGGCAACGCATACATTATTTCAAAGATTGAAATTTGAGCTCAACCCATAAAATAAAAGTTGAATAAAGGTCTTTAAAATTAAGGAGCGATATGGCAAAAATTAACATCAGAAAAATGAAAGATAATCAATCCGGCATTATAGCGTCCGTTAAAGCCGTAGGCGAAATGGGAAGAAGGATACGCGAAATGGGCTTAATCCCCGGAGCAAAGATTAAAATATGCGGAAGAGCGCCGCTTTATGACCCGGTATCTTTAAAGGTTATGGGCTTCACTTTAAGCTTAAGAAATAAAGAGGCGGACTATATAGAGGTTGAAGTTCAGGATTAAAAAATTTTTTTTCCGCATTCCTTATTAGAACAGGATATAAAATCCCCCTCTTTTTTAGAGGATTTTTCAAACATAAAAGAAGCTCCGCATACGGGGCATTCTTTTTGTACGGGCTTATCCCAAGATGCAAACTTGCATTTCGGATAAGCGCTGCAACCGTAAAAAAGTTTTCCTCTTTTTGAATACCTTTCAACCATTTCGCCCGAACATCCTTTTTCCGGGCATTTAACGCCCAAGCTTTTGGTTTGTTTCGCTGCGTTTAAAGATACGGTGTTTCTACATTCCGGATAACCGGTGCAAGCCAAAAATTCGCCGAATTTTCCATTTTTTACGGTCATAGGCAGCCCGCATTTGTCGCATACTTTGCCGTCGGCTATTGAAATGTCCGCTCGCTCCGCTGGAATAATTTTTCCTTTTTCGTCGCGGCTGTAATCCGTCGAATGTTTACATTCCGGGTATTTGGAACATGTTAAAAATGGTCCGTTTTTGCCTATTTTTATTTTTAACCGACTTGCGCATTTCGGGCATTTAACATCGGTTAAAATCCCTTTTATTTTTATGCTGGTCATATTTGCTTCCGCAAGATTTAAAGTTTTACTAAAAGGGGAATAAAACTCGTTTAACACCTTAACGTAATCAATATCAGCGGCCTCTATTTTATCCAGATTATTCTCCATTTTTGCGGTAAAATCCACATCTAATATTTTAGGAAAATTTTCTACAAGCAAATCGTTTACCATAAAGCCGAGTTCGCTCGGCTTAAAATATCCTTTTTCAAGATCGACATAACCTTTTGATCTGATAGTAGAAAGTATATTCGCATAAGTGCTTGGCCTTCCTATGCCGTTTTCTTCAAGCTCCTTTACCAAAGAGCCTTCCGAAAATCTGGGCGGCGGCTGAGTAAAATGCTGTTTGGGCGTAAGTTTAAGAAGTTTTAATATCTCTTTTTCCTTAAGTTCCGGCATCAACGCCTGTTTTTCATTCCGTTCCATTATGTCTACGGCGGACATATATAATTTCATAAAACCGTCGAATTTTACTAAAGAACCGCTTGTAGTAAAGGTATAATCGCCCGCTTTTATAGAAACAGAATTTCTGTTTATTAAAGCTACGCTCATCTGAGAAGCTACAAAACGTTTCCATATTAAAGTATATAAAGCGCTTTGCTCCTTTGTAAGATAGCCTGATATACTTTCGGGAGTATTATATATTACCGTAGGTCTTATAGCCTCGTGAGCGTCTTGGGCTTTTTGTTTGTTTGCAAAATATCGGGGCTGATTTATAGCATAATCTTTTCCGTAAGTTTTATTAACATAGTCTATCGCTTCATAAGCGGCTTCCGCCGCTATTCTGGTAGAATCTGTTCTCATATATGTTATAAGCCCGACCCGTTCCCCGGGACCTATATCTATGCCTTCGTAAAGCTGCTGAGCTATTGTCATTGTTTTTTTTGCCGAAAATCTCAAACGATTTATAGCTTCCTGCTGAAGTTTGCTTGTAATAAAAGGAGGAAGAGGATTTTTTTTTACGGTTTTTTTTACAATCTTATCTATAAAAAATTTTTCCGATTTCAACTCTTTAAGGATGGCGTCTATTGTTTCCTTATTCGGTATATTTAATTTTTTATTATTTTTTTTAACAAGCTTTGCGTCAAAAGAGGGCGGGTTCGCTCCGGCAAGATTTGCGGTTACAGACCAATATTCGCGCGGAACAAAAGCGTAAATCTCTCTTTCTCTATCCGCTATAATACGCACCGCTACGGATTGAACCCTTCCGGCGCTTAATCCGTTTTTTACCTTCTTCCATAATACCGGAGATATTTCGTACCCTACAAGACGATCTAATATTCTTCTTGTCTGTTGCGCGTTATATTTTGATTCATTTAAAGATAAAGGCGTTTCCATAGCCTTTAATATTCCGTTTTTTGTAAGTTCGTTAAAAAGAACTCTATAAAAATTTCTGCCTTTTTTTTTAAGTATATCCGCGGTATGCCAAGCTATAGCTTCTCCCTCTCTATCGGGGTCCTGAGCCAGATATACCTCCTTTGTATTCGAAGCTATTTTTTTTAAATCGGCTATCACTCTTTTTTTAGCCGGTATATTTTCATATTTCGGCTTAAAATTATTTTCAACATCTATTCCGATATTTTTTTTAGGAAGATCTTGTATATGTCCTACGGTGGAGGATACGTTAAAATTTTTACCAAGATATTTGCCTATTGTTCTTACTTTTGCGGGCGATTCCACAATAACAAGAGGTCTATCTTTTTTTAAAGTAGTTGCCATGTGTTTTTTTTATTGCTCCTTTTAACTCAAGCGCCAGTAATATACCAAACAATTTGCTTGTGTCAAATGATAATTGAAGGGCTATATCGTCTGCATGCACAGGCTCGTCGCTTAAAAAATTAAAAATTTCCGTTTCCTCTTCGGTTAGTTCCGGAACTATATTTTGATTTTCCTTTTTTTGAACCGACTCCCGCTCTTCATATAAAAAATTCTGCGGAAGCTCTTCCAATACGTCCTTTATACTTGTAACAAGCTTTGCTCCCTGCTTTATCAGTTGATGCGCTCCGAAACTTTTATAAGAGTTAATATTTCCGGGAACCGCAAATACTTCACGATTTTGGTCCGCGGCAATGCTTGCGGTAATAAGAGAGCCGCTTTTTAAAGCGGCTTCAACCACAACCGTTCCAAAGCAAAGCCCGCTTATTACTCTGTTTCTTCTCGGAAAATTATGAGCCTCCGGATCGGTTTTAAGCGGAAATTCCGAAATAACCGCGCCGCGCTCCCCTATTTCATAAAACAATTTTCTATTTTCTCGCGGATATATATTTAATAACCCGCTTCCCAGAACCGCTACGGTTTTGCCGGAACCCAAAAGAGCTCCTTGATGCGCCTTTGTATCTATGCCTCTTGCCATACCGCTTACTATGGTAAAGTCAAGAGCGGACATCTCTTTGCACATCCTAACGGTTGTCTTAATTCCATATTCGGTAGGGCGTCTCGAACCTATAAAAGCAATATTCAAACTCGCTTTTTCAAGGTTTCCGTAAACATATAAAAAAGGGGGAGGATCCGGAATTTCGCGTAATAATTCCGGATAATTCGGATCCGTAAGAGTAACTATTTTAAAATCTGTTTTATAAAAAAGTTCCAACTCTTTTTTTACCTTATCAGGCACAATATTTTTTAATATTGAGGAGACGACGCTATGCTTAATATTTTTAATTTGTAACAATTCTTCTTTTGAAGCTTCAAAAACTTTTTCAGGCGAGCCAAAGCGTTGAATAAGTTTTTTAAAAATGCCGTTTCCTACGCCGAAAATACTTTTTAGAGCAAACCAAGAGGTTAAATCTTGCATATTTTTTATCTCGATTCTATTATAAGTGAAAAATTAAAGCTTCTTTAAATCATCTTTTATGATCTGCTGTTAAAAGGCAACAAACCAGCTTTTATTTTTTGTAATTCTTTATATTCTTTTATAAAAATTTTCAAGGAGGGGATTTAATAAAATTTTATGCAAAATGCAGAATTATTTTTTAAACGTCTATTTATAAAGATTATATTATAGATAAAAAAATAAATAATTATAGCGCTCCCAAAAGTCAAAACAATAAAAAGATATAGGGTTCCCGAGATATTAAATACGGATCAAGGCAGTCAATTTACAAGTAAAGCTTTTACTAAAATATTAAAAGAACATAAAATAAAGATAAGCATGCGTTCCAAAGGCAGAGCGTTAGATAACATTTATATAGAAAGAGTATGGCGTACGGTAAAATATGAAAATATTTATTTAAATAATTACGAGACGTTAAAAGAATTA
>JAFDMD010000150.1 GCA_019306185.1 Deltaproteobacteria bacterium | reverse complement strand
GAAAGATAGCATAATAGCCGAGATAAAAACGGCGATTACAGATTATGGAACCCCAAGCTTTAAAGCATATATGACTTACGATTTTAGATTGGATGATTATGCAATATTAAGGATGCTCAAAGAGACAAAAAAATACGGGGGCATTGTTCAAGTCCATGCCGAAAATTTCGGCATAATAGAATACTTTAATAATATTTTTGAAAAAGAAAAAAAACTTTCTATACCATATCACCCCAAGAGCCGCCCTAATATAGCGGAAGCGGAAGCTATATCAAGAGCCGCAAAGCTTGCGGAAATAACCGAAGGCAATCTGTATATAGTTCATCTCTCTTCAAAAGAGGGATTGCAAGAGGTTATGCGGGCAAAAGATAAAGGAGTTAATATAATAGCAGAAACCTGCCCGCAATATCTTATACTTGACGAAAGCAGATATTTCGAGCCGGAATTTAACGGCGCAAAATATGTTATGTCCCCTCCCCTTCGGGATAAACAAAGCGGAAAAGCTTTATGGGAAGGAATAAAAAAAGGGTATATTTCAACCGTAGGAACCGATCATTGCCCGTTTGACTTTAACGGCATAAAAGATATGTTCGGCAAAAAAGATTACAGAAAAATTCCTAACGGAGCGCCCGGAATAGAAACCCTTATGACGCTTATTCATTCCGAAGGAGTTGTAAAAGGCAAAATTAAGCTTTCGGAAATGGTTAAGATATTGTCTACAAACCCCGCAAAAATATTCGGCTTAAAAAACAAAGGCTCAATTTGTCCGGGTAAAGATGCCGATATAGTTATATTTAATCCGAAAACAAAGTTTAATATTTCTTATAAAAAGCTTCATATGAACGTTGATTATAACCCTTACGAAGGCTTTGATATTGTCGGAATGCCGGAAATAGTATATGCTCGGGGCAAAAAAGCGGCTCAATTTAAAAATGACAGGGTAGAATTTGTAGGAGAGATTGGCAGGGGCAGATTTATAAAAAGAGAGCCGGTTTTTTAATTTTTTTGCGCTAAAATTCCATTATTAAGAATAATTAATAACAAATGTTTCGGACATTGTTAAAACAAAGCAGGTTTGGTTTTGTTTCGCTCAACCCAACCTGCTTAATCGACTTTTTATTTTTGCTTGTCATTTCGACGAGCGTAGCAAGGAGAAACCCCTTTATTAAAAGGAAAAACTATTATGAAAAAAAGCGCGTTAACCGTAATGGTTGGAGTTTTGCTGATCATCTATTCTATAATAAACTTTGGAGCGGGACTCGGTCAGCTTGGCAAAGCCAAAGCCGTATGTACATTTACCAACGCATTTTCGTCGGATATAATTAAGGTTGTAAAGGATAGAATACCGGAGGATAATCAAATATATAAAGAGATCGGTTATAATAATTCCTTTTTATATTTTTTAGGAATTTTTATTCTATTTACCGCTTTATTAGAGATAGTCGCCGGAATTGGACTTTTTTCCGGCGCGGACTGGACTTGTAAAATACTTATTGCCGCGGCGCTTTGCGGCGTTATGGTAGAGATACAAGACACTATAGAGGACGGCTTTGGAATAGGAAAAGGTATTTTTTTATTCATTAATCTGCTGGCGGCGCTAGCCGCTTTTAAAAACCGGCGCATAACTGCGTAGTTTGCCCGTTTGCGGCGTTGAAAAAGCATATTATACATTGAAAGTATTGCAAATTTTATAAAAAACAAGGTCGGAAGAGTAAAAAAGTTTGAAATGAACGATCGATGCGCCGCAGGCACAGGAAAATTTTTGGAAATAACGGTGAAAACTCTTGGATTTGAAATTAATGATTTTGGCGAACAAGCATTGAAATCCCGTAAAGAGATTCATATTAACAGCATGTGTACGGTATTTGCCGAATCCGAAGTTATTTCATTGATTTCCAAAGGAGAAAATAGAAACGATATTGCTCTTGGTTTGCATAAATCCGTATCAATGAGCGCCGTTAGTATGCTTAAACGAGTAGGACTTAACGGAATGTTTGTGTTTGCGGGCGGAGCGGCAAGAAATAAATGTATGATCGACTTGATTGAAAAGTTTTTGGAACAAAAAATATATATTCCAGATAATCCCCAGTTAATAGGGGCTTACGGCGCGTCTTTATTAGCCGATGAATAATAAAGTAAAAAACGGTTTGCCAAAATTTTAGGCAAACCGCTTTATTATACGGCGCTTTATAATTTAGAAGAGTATCCACAAGCCACTGTTTCCAAAACTCAACCGCATACAATATAAGCCAATCAGGTAAATTCGGTTTTATTGCGAACTAACTTTAAGGTGCGAGATTAAAAAATAAGTCTGTTGAAATTTGCCTTATATGCTTGTATAATTTTTAGATTATCGCTTTTATCCAATACTTAATCATGAAAGAGTAATATTATGATTTTACCTACGCCTAAATATTCAAAAACAAAAGTTAATAAAGCCGGAGAAGTGTTAACCCAAGCCGACCCTTCTATAAACAAGTTGCTATGGGCTTATGATGTTGTTGATAATTGGCGGGCGTGTCATGGCTATCCGATAAATACCTTTCAGGCGACTTTACGCAACAAATTAAAAGTTATCGATAAAAATGCTTTAGTTGCTCAAAGACTAAAAAGGATGCCTTCGATTATTGGCAAGCTAAAAAGATTTGAAACAATGAAGTTGGCGAGGATGCAGGATATCGGAGGTTTAAGGGCGGTTGTATCTGATTTGAAAAAAGTCCGAAATCTTGAAAATAATTATAAAAATACAAGATTTAAGCACAACTTGGTTTCGACGAAAGACTATATTACTTACCCGAAAGAATCAGGATATAGAAGCATTCATCTCGTATATAAATATAAAAACGATAATGCGTCCGAATATAACGGTATGCATATAGAATTGCAAATTCGCACCAAATTGCAACATTACTGGGCTACGGCGGTCGAGACGATGGGAACATTCTTGAAATACACTTTAAAGTCAAGCGAGGGGCCGGCGGAATGGTTGAATTTTTTTTCTTTAGCGGGCTGCGCCTTTGCCTGTTTGGAAGATACTCCGCTTATTGCGGGATATGAGGGGAAGAGTAAGAAGGATATATATGCCGAAACTTTAAACGAAGCCAAAAGGCTTTCTATTTACGATAGATTGCAGGCTTTTTCCATAGTAACAAAACGTATCCCTATAGAAAAGAAACATAGTTTTTATTATCTTATAAAACTTGATCTTGATCAAAAAGTTGTTTCGGTTCAAATATATTCCAAAAAGTATCTTGAAGCGGCAAATAAAAAATATGCTAAATATGAAAGACGTATTTCTATGGGAGAAAATCTTCAGGTTGTTCTTGTTTCCGCATCATCTATTGAAGATTTGCGCCGCGCTTATCCTAATTATTTTCTCGATACAAGAGAATTTATCAATCAATTAAAAAGAATTGACGGTTTGTATAAGGAATTGACGAGTAGCTTAAACAATATCATATAACTGTAAAATTTTGTGTTATAGCGCGTCCGGTAGGATTCGAAGAGCAGAAAAAATATTTATTTCTTATGATTATATATTTTTTGATAAAGGTTTTATTTTTGCAAGTTTGTATAAATATTGACAGGCGTAGCCCGTCTAAATTTTTTTAGTTTTTCTTTTCCTATTCTATTCTTGACGAAAATTTATAAAGCTTTTGTAACTTTTAAAAGTAAGCTTCTGGATTTATAAGCCCGCTTCGGCTGCAATATTTATTAACTCGTCATAATCTTTTTTTATGAGGTCTATATGAAAAGTGGTTATTTTGTTTGTTATGCTGGTATCATCAATAGAGTCAAGCAAGCTCATCATTTTGATTTCTATTTTATCATAAGGGTTAAGAAAAACCGGAAAGCAGGGTACTTCTATTTTGGAGTAAAATTTATTATTTTCCCATTCCGTATCTATTATATTTTTTACCCGTTCTTGATATTTCGTTATGTCATATCCATTTGAATAATCATCAAGAAAACCTCTCGCTAATTTCTCTATTTCATAAAAAAAATGTTCAACTACGCTTTTCATTAAGTCTTGATTCTCAAGGGCAATTTTTAAACCGCATTGTTCGCCTGTCCAGCTTACTATTGTTATATCAATTTCTTTATTATTCCAAATTAACATGCCAGGTCGTTCAGAAGTTCCTTTTATAAAAATAGCTATCCGGCCAATTTTATAATCATCTTTGTTGGAGATATTATATATTGACTGTAGTAGTTCCTTGGCGTCGGCTTTAGATAAACTTAAAAAATCATTATGAGATAAGTAGAGATTATAAAATATCTTTTTAGAATTATTTGTTGTTTCTGAAACAATCTGATTGCTATCAATAATTTTTTGAATTTTTTTAGAAACAATGGGCGTTTCAGGTTTTACTTTTGGGTCAGACTCAACTATAGGTTTAAATTTTGCTTTCGGCTCTAATTCGGTCTCTGAAACAGTTGCTACGCTCAACACAAAAAATATAATAGTAAGAGAACCATAAAAGATTAAAGTATTTCTACGTGTTTTTGAGCTACCCCATTTTATTACTAATTCAGGTTTTATCAATCCTATTAGGAGCAATACTAGGGTCTGTTGACATTTTCGGAATAACAGCTTGAAATACCATCGCAATCTTGTAAATTGTTTTTTTTTACATATAAAAGTAATAACGAGATTGCTATGGTTCGACTAATGCTC
>JAFDMD010000149.1 GCA_019306185.1 Deltaproteobacteria bacterium | reverse complement strand
GAATGACAGGCAGGAATTTTTTAATAAAAAGCGAGGAAGTAATACCAAAGCGATAAATAACAGGTTTATTTTTTATATCTTTTATTAAGCTTTAACTTTGGGAATTGGCAAAATTTTTTACGCTTAAAATGTAGGGCTTACAGCTTCTGCTAATTAAATTATAAATATATGAAACGCTTGGCGTTAAAATTTAATCATAAGAAATAATGATGAAAATTCGGATGGATAACAAAGCGGTTTGTTCGTTTGCAAGGCGCGTGAAAATTTTAACCGTAGGAATACTAATGTATTTCGAGGACTAAAATTTGAACGCAACGCCGCAAACGGGCGAACCGCGAAGCTATCCATCCGAATTTGAAAGGAAAAATAAAAATGAGAATAATAGCTCCGTCAATACTATCCGCAGATTTTGCAAAACTCGGAGAAGAAATAAAATCGGTTGAAAAAGCAGGCGCAGACTGGATACATATAGACGTAATGGACGGTCATTTTGTGCCGAATATCACAATTGGTCCGGTTGTTGTAAAAGCCGTAAAAAAAATTACAAACCTACCGTTAGACGTTCATCTTATGATCGAAAACCCGGATATTTATATCAAAGATTTTGCAAAAGCCGGAGCCGATTATATAAGCGTTCATGCCGAAGCCTCAATACATTTAAACAGAACCTTAAACCTTATCAAAGAATGCGGAGCAAAAGCCGGAGTAGCCTTAAATCCTTCCACTCCCATAGAAACAATAGAATGGGTTTTGGAATATATGGATTTTGCTCTTATAATGAGCGTAAATCCGGGTTTCGGGGGACAGTCCTTTATTTCTAACAGCTTGAAAAAAATAGAAAGATTAAAACAAATAATAGAAGATAAAAATCTTTCCGTTCAAATACAAGTTGACGGCGGGGTAAATAAAAATACGGTATCCGATATAGCAGCCGCTGGCGTCGAAATATTTGTCGCCGGTTCCGCTATATTCGGAGCGGAGGATTATAAAGAGGCTATCGATACTCTACGATAGAAATAAAATATGCTCAAAAGGCGACGAGAGTATAGGAGGAGCGGACGGAGTTATAGATAGATTTCAATAAAATGATTTAAAAAGATTTGTTGGACTGAGTAATAAGCGTATGCTGATTTAAATAAATTCGGATATGTCCGGGTTTGTTTGCTCCGCTTTTTGCTTGTTGTCGAGGAAACAATTTTCGGCTTTGTTTTTCTAAAAGTGTGAAGACTCAAGCTGCGCTATGCACAGCTTTCAAACAGTTCACACTTTTTTACGCAAAACCAGCCGAAAATTGTTTCCTCGACAACAAAGAGCCTCTACGCAAATAAACTTCGGATATGTCCTTATCTTAAGCATTCTTTATGGCATGCTTTTACAATCAATTTATAGTAATCAGGCTATATATAAACAGATAGGTCAATTAAAGGTATAGACAGTATTGATTCTTAGTCGCGTATACTATAAGAAAAAAATTCAGATTAAGCCAAGCGGCTCTTGCCGGTATTTTTAATATAAGCCCTTCTACCATTCAAAAATGGGAAAGAGGCGTCAAAAAAACTATTAGATATTATAGGAAGAAAAGGAATAGAGGCTTTTGTATAACTCCAAAATCATAAACATGAGACCAGACAAAAAAAATTCCGAAAACATATTATACATTGTCGCAACCCCAATAGGCGACATCGAAGATATTACCGTAAGGGCGATAAACATTTTAAAACAGGCGAATCTTGTAGCCGCCGAAGATACGCGTCGCGCATCGGCTCTATTCTCCCATTACAACATAACAACCCCTCTTATCTCATATTACGAACAGAACGAAGATAAACGTTCCGACCTTTTAATAAAAAAACTTAAAGCCGGCGATTCCATAGCTTTAATATCCGATGCCGGCGTTCCGTTAATATCCGATCCGGGATACAGATTGGTAAAAAAAGCGATTGAAAATAATATAAAAATAGTTCCTATTCCCGGAGCTTCCGCAATAACCGCATCTTTAAGCGCTGCGGGACTGCCTACGGATTCCTTTTTTTTTAAAGGATTTATGCCGAAAAAAAAACAGAAAAGAATAGAGGCTATAAAGGAGATTAAAGAATATAAAGCAACTTTAATTTTTTTTGAATCGCCTATGCGGATTAAAAACTTTATAAAAGAATTATCGGAGGTTATAGGAGATAGAGAGGCGGTTCTTGCAAGGGAAATAACAAAAAATTACGAGGAATTTATAAGAGGCAAACTTTCCGACATTTTAAATAAGCTTAATTTACGAAATTCCGTTAAAGGAGAATGCACATTGCTTGTCGCCGGAAAAACGGAAGAATATATATCCGAGAATTCCTTTGTAAAAGAGTTAGAAAGGCTTTTATCAAAAAAGGATAAAAGATTATCGGAAATTGTAAAAGATATTGCCGATAGATATAATATTTCAAAAAAAATAATATATGATAATGCGGTTAAAATAAAAAAAAATTTAAATTTATAAATTAACTACCGTCCCCTTTTTTACATATAGCCGAATTATTATAATTTGATTGGGAAAAATTATCATCGTCATTTGGCTATACCATCAAGTAAATTTGCAGCGGACTACCCCCAAAAAAGTAGGCAATAAATAGTCAATACTGAAAAAGTATAATGGATATTGTAATTATTATAAATTCTAATAAAAACAAGGTAATATATTTACAAGGAATTAATATTTTCTTGTAAACTTTAAGATAAAATTCCCATTATTACAAAAAGGTTTTTAATCGCAAAAAGATTTGTACAAAGGGGCAAAGGATAAGAGCAGAAGGTAATAATAAAGGGAGTAGGTAATAAATAAGCCGTTCCGGTTATTATGCTTGGGTCAAAAAACTTAAATCCAAACGAGTTATTGAATATCCGGTTTTTTTATTTATAATGCCTGTTGTTTGAAGCGAACGAACTGAGATTTTAATCATAGTAAAATATTAAAGGCTGATATTATGAAAAATAAAATAAATATATGTCTATCGGTTGGTCTGTTTTTGCCAGCGATGTTTTTATCGTCATGCTTCGGCAATAATTTTGCGAGCGAAAAGATGTATAAGTATAAAATCGAAGAGAGAGTTAACGCTACAAAAAAGCTTGCTCATAAAAGAGCAAAAGAGTTGTTCGGAGTATTCGACAAAGATATTTCAAAAGAGGAAAGAGAATATTTAAAATTCTTATACGCTTATATGCCGCTTTGCGATCTTGCCGATTATAACGGAGAGTTTTTTTTAAAGCATGTAAAATCGTCTATTAGGGCGCGTAAAACTTTTTTATGGAGTAAAAAGATACCTGAAAAAATTTTTCGTCATTTTGTGCTTGTTCCGCGGGTAGGCTCGGAAAAGCTTGATCTTGCAAGACTCTATTTTTATGAGGAACTTAAAGATCGGATAAAGGGACTCTCTTTAAAAGAGGCAATATTAGAGATAAATCATTGGTGCCACGAAAAGGTTACTTATCAACCTGCGGACGGAAGAACCTCTTCGCCTCTTGCCACTTTAAAAACAGGGTATGGAAGATGCGGCGAAGAAACGGTAGTAACAATAGGAGCGTTGCGCTCCGTTGGAATTCCCGCAAGACAAATATATACTCCGAGATGGGCGCATACGGATAGCAATCATGCATGGGTTGAAGTATGGCTTGACGGCAATTGGTATTATTTTGGAGCATGCGAGCCTGAACCGGAGTTGAATATGGGATGGTTTAAAGAGGCGGCGCGTAGAACAATGCTTGTTTTTTCGGATGTATTCGGCGATTTTAACGCTAATGACGAAATTGTTAATAAGAATGAAAATTATACGAGAATTAATATATTGAGCCATTATGCGGATGCAAAAAAAATATTTGTCAAAGTAATTGATGAAGATGAACAGCCTGTAAAAAATGCAAAAGTTGATTTTGAGGTTTACAATTACGGTAGATTTTGCCCTATAGCGAAGCTGAAAACAGATAATAAAGGATTGGCAAGCCTTACGACAGGATTGGGAGATGTTTTTGTAAGAGCAAGAAAGGATGGAAAAGACGCCGCAAAAAAAATATCCGTTACAAAGGATTCCGATATGTTTTTGCTTCGGCTTGAGAAAGATTACAAGGGGCATTCGGATTCCGATTTGGTTTTTCACCCTCCCGTAGAAAAAAGACCCTATAGGTATGCGGCGGACGCAAGGAAGCAAAAAGATAACGAGATAAGGCTTAAAGAGGAGGATAGGATAAGGGAAGAGTATATAAAAACATTTACAGATGAAAATCTTTCTTTTGAAATTGCAGATAGGCTGGGAACCGATAGAAACGAAACATGGACTTTTTTGGATAAAAGCGAAGGCAATTGGAGGGAAATAAAGGAGTTTATAGAGACTCGGACGTCTGAAAATAAAGAAGCCGCTTATAAATTATTGGAAAATATTTCGGATAAAGATCTTCGCGATATAACGGCTGATATTTTATACGATCATTTTGATAATACTTTGAAAAAATATAATCGCAAGGACTACAAATCGGATGATATTTATTATAAATATATGCTTAACCCGAGAATATATTATGAGAATATAGTGGCATACAGAAAACATTTTCAGGATAAATTTGCAGATATTGCAAATTTAAAAAGAAGCGAAATAGTAGCGAAACTTCTTACGCGAATAAAAAAGGATATCAGAATACAAAAAGAGG
>JAFDMD010000148.1 GCA_019306185.1 Deltaproteobacteria bacterium | reverse complement strand
CTATGCTTCTTTAAAAAAGCCTTATTATTACAAAGCAGACGCGGAAGCTGTCAACAAAAAGAAGCAAGTTATCTGTTTTTTACCGTTAAAATCCGATTGAATGCAAAAAAGTATTCGATATATATTGACGATATAAGAGTAAAGCAGTATGAAGAACTCCCTATATTATAAACGATAAAAAGATAAAGATACGAATTACAATATTAAAATAATAGAATTATTTCTCGCTTTGATAAGTATAATGGAAGGCGATTTTTTGTTTATAATGTTTGCCTGCAAAGCGAGGGGATTTTTTTTAATTAAATTATAAAAAAAGAAAACTCCATTATTAAAAGCGCGTAATTACAAAACAGTATGATAAAAGCTTGCCGTACAACTTTATATTTTGCCCCTTTTTAATGCTTGCAAAAATTTTAAACGTAAGAACGCTTAATTCGTTTACAGAATTAAAATTTTAATCCAACGCATAGAAATAGAGCGCAAACAAAAAGGTTATGCCGCGAGATTTAAACGGAGAAACAAATTAGGAGGAGATAGGAATGAATTGGTTTACAAGGGTTATAACCGCCTCTGTCGGCAAAAAACTGCTTATGGCGTTGACGGGTATTTTTTTTATTAAATTTTTATTAATTCATCTTATAGGGAACCTTACCATATATGGAGGAGCGGAATATTTCAACTCTTACGTCGAACATCTTCATGCATTAGGTCCTATTATTACCGCGTTGGAACTTCTTATGCTGTTTCTTGCCATAATACATATTTCTACCGGATTATTGTTATTTTTTCAAAATATCGTGGCAAGACCTTTTAACTATGCGGTTAATAAAAACGGAGGAGGCAGAACAATAGGCTCTTCTACAATGCCTTATACCGGAATCTTTATCCTTATCTTTTTAATCTTTCATCTTATAAGTTTCCATTTTATAGATAAAACGGGTACTACGGTTTTTGATATTGTATCTAATGCGTTTTCCAATCCTATTTATGTAATCTTTTACGTAATAGCCGTCGCTGCGGCTTCTTTTCATGTAAGTCATGGATTTTGGAGCGCGTTTCAAACATTAGGGCTTAATAATATAAAATATATGCCTGTTATTAAAAAAATAGGGGTTGCGGCTTCTGTATGTTTTGGAATCGGCTTTGGTTTTTTACCGATTTATATGTTTATAATGTAAGAGGCGTCATAGAAAAAAGGTCTGTTTTGCCCTCTTTCAACTTGCGCAAAACAAAAAAAATTTTATTAAAACCAATAATAATTAAATGCTTCTTACAAAAAACGCTTTAATTTTGCATAAACTCAAAGCGCAGATCAATCATAAGAGGCTTGTTTATACAAGAACCAAATAGATACGAGGAGATATTAATGAAACTTAACTCAAAAATTCCTTCGGGTCCTCTTAACGAAAAATGGGATAAACATAAATTTGAACTAAAACTTGTAAATCCCGCAAATAAAAGAAAATTTACCGTCATAGTAGTAGGAACCGGACTTGCCGGAGGCTCGGCCGCGGCATCTTTGGCGGAATTAGGATATAACGTTAAAAATTTTTGCATACAGGATTCTCCGCGAAGAGCCCACAGCATAGCCGCTCAAGGCGGAATCAATGCGGCAAAAAATTATTCAAACGACGGAGATAGCGTAAAGAGACTCTTTTACGACACAATAAAAGGCGGAGATTTCAGAGCAAGAGAAGGCAACGTTTATAGGCTCGCTCAGATCAGCAATAATATAATCGATCAATGCGTTGCTCAAGGAGTTCCTTTTGCCAGAGATTACGGCGGACTTCTTGCAAATAGAAGCTTTGGAGGCGCTCAGGTTTCAAGAACATTTTACGCGAGAGGACAAACCGGGCAGCAACTGCTTCTCGGAGCATACAGCGCGTTATCAAGACAAATAGGAGCGGGCAAAGTGGAAATGTTTAGCCGCCGCGAAATGCTTGAACTTGTAACGGAAAATAATAGAGCCGTAGGAATAGTAACCAGAAATCTAATTAACGGCGATATTGAAACCCATGCCGCAGACGCGGTGGTATTATGCACGGGCGGTTACGGAAACGTATTTTTCCTTTCTACAAACGCTATGGGAAGCAACGTTACAGCGGCTTACAGAGCATATAAAAAAGGGGCGGTTTTTGCCAATCCATGTTTCACCCAAATACACCCCACTTGCATACCGGTTCACGGCGATTATCAGTCCAAACTTACTTTAATGAGCGAAAGTTTAAGAAACGACGGCAGAGTTTGGGTCCCGAAAAAACCCGGCGATAAACGAAGGCCAGATCAGATACCGGAAGCGGAAAGAGATTATTATTTGGAAAGAAGATATCCGAGCTTCGGTAATCTTGTTCCGCGAGACGTTGCATCAAGAAACGCCAAAGCTCAATGCGACAAAGAAAAAGGGGTAGGCTCAACGGAACTTGCGGTTTATCTTGATTTCAGAGACGCAATTAAAAGAGACGGCAAAAATGTAATAGAAAAAAAATACGGTAATCTTTTTGCAATGTACGAAAAAATAACCGCGCAAGACCCTTATCAAACCCCTATGATGATATATCCGGCGGTTCATTATACTATGGGCGGCTTATGGGTCGATTATAACCTTATGAGCTCTATAGACGGACTCTTTGTTTTGGGAGAGGCTAACTTTTCGGATCACGGAGCAAACAGACTCGGCGCAAGCGCTTTAATGCAAGGCTTGGCGGACGGATATTTTGTAATACCATATACTATAGGCGGCTATCTTTCCGGCGTAACTCCGGGCAAAACTCCGGCTTCGGCGTCTGCATTTAAGGACGCGGCTAAAGAATGCGAAAATCGAACAAAAAGGCTTTTATCTATAAACGGCAAAAAAACGGTTGACGATTTTCATAAAGCTCTCGGACTTATTCTATGGGATTACTGCGGCATGTCAAGAAACGAACAGGGGCTTATAAAAGCAAAAGGTATGATTGCCGAGCTTAGAGAAGAATTTTATCAAAATGTTTTAGTTCCCGGAGCAGATAAAGACCTTAATCAGAGTTTGGAACGAGCCGGACGAGTCGCTGATTTTCTTGAATTCGGAGAATTAATGGTATCCGACGCTCTTAATAGAAAAGAATCTTGCGGGGGACATTTTAACGAGGCTTTTCAAACCGAAGAAGGCGAAGCGCTGCGAGATGACGAAAACTTCTGTTATGTTTCCGCTTGGGAATTTACGGGAGACGGCAAAGAACCAGCGCTTCATAAGGAGCCTCTTGAATTTGAAAACGTTAAATTAACGCAAAGGAGTTACAAATAGTGTCTGAAACAAACAGAATAAATTTAACGCTTAAAGTCTGGCGTCAAAAAGTCGGAGAAAGCAAAGGAAGGTTAGAGGAATATCAGGCAAAAGAAATATCTACGGATATGTCATTTTTGGAAATGTTAGACGTTGTAAACGAAAGGCTTACTCTAAAAGGAGAAGAACCCATAGCGTTTGATCATGACTGCCGAGAAGGAATTTGCGGAATGTGCGGCGGCGTAATAAACGGACGAGCTCACGGACAAGAAAAAGGCACAACCTTATGCCAGCTTCATATGCGGCATTTTAAAAACGGAGAAACCGTATTTATAGAGCCGTTTAAAGCAAAGGCTTTTAAAAACATTAAAGACCTTATTGTAGATAGAAGCGCTTTTGATAAAATAATACAATCGGGCGGATATATTTCGGCTAATACCGGAGGCGCTCAAGACGCAAATGCAATTCTTATACCTCAAACAAATGCGGACTTGGCTATGGATGCAGCGGCATGTATAGGTTGCGGAGCATGCGTCGCTGCATGTCCTAACGCTTCGGCAATGCTTTTTGTAAGCGCTAAAGTTTCTCATCTTGCGTTGCTGCCTCAAGGAGCGCCCGAAGCGGCTGCAAGAGTTGCGGCTATGGTTAATATGATGGACTCTTGCGGTTTCGGAAATTGTTCCAACGAAAGAGAGTGCGAGGCGGAATGCCCCAAAGAAATATCTATTGTTAATATTGCGCGGCTAAACCGAGAATTTATTAAAGCGGAATTCTTCAAATCTTAAATTGGTTTGCCAGTTATAACTCAATTAAGGGATTTCTCGCCGCCGCGAACGTCGAAATAACAGGCAAAAATAAAATTCTTGTCATTTCTAACAAAGCGAGAAATCCCTTAATTATTTTAAATAATCCTTTTTTTATGATTAACTATCTTTAATAATGGACTTTTATTTATTTAAATTTTGTTTTAATACATTCAAGCTTGTTTGTTCCGCTTTGTATTTTCCACCGCGTTTTTTAAATTTTAAACCCGCCTGTATATAATTATATTGCTATGTTGAATTGTTATTCAACCGCTTTTAATCCGTATTTTTTATATTTTAAAATATTTTTATCTTTAGTTAGCATCAAAAACTCATTTTCAATCGCTATTTTGGATTTAGGCTTTTTGACACAAGCATAATAACCGGAACCGCTTATTGACAATATCCAACGCATAACCGTAATCCGAAATTCCTGTTTATGCTCCAACGCAAAGGCGTATTTTACCGGAGCCGCTTTGCAAAATACGCCGTCGCTTTTTTTAATATATCTCGCTTCTCCTCCGTTAGACTTAAAGCCTTTATTAATCGCTTATTCTCTTTTATTAACGCCTCTCTTTATCCCGTCTATATAAGCGCGGCGTAGTGTCTTTGATAACGAGATAACGCTCTCGGCTCTATT
>JAFDMD010000038.1 GCA_019306185.1 Deltaproteobacteria bacterium | reverse complement strand
CAAAGAACTTAAGCGATAAAGTATAATTGACGGCTTTTTAAGAACATTAAAAAGCCATGAGTTATGAATTATCACTCAAAAAGGAGGTATTGATACTATGAGTATAGATAAATCAGGGGGTTTTGACGGCAGTATAATGGTTGTCGGAGGCGGAATCAGCGGATTAACAACCTCCCTTGAAGCTGCCGAAGTTGGGTACGAAGTATTTTTGATAGAAAAAACTCCTTCCATAGGCGGAAGAGTAGCGCAATTAAATCAGTATTTCCCCAAATTATGCCCCCCTAGCTGCGGATTAGAAATAAATTACAGACGCATAAAAGATAATCCCAGAGTAAAAGTATTTACAATGACGGAAGTCGATAAAATAGAAGGCTCTCCCGGAGCTTACAACGCAACGCTTAAAATAGCTCCGAGATATGTAAACGAAAACTGCACCTGCTGCGGCGAATGCGCAAAAGTTTGCAATGTGGAAATCGACAATGAATTCAACTTTTCTATGGATAAAAGAAAAGCGGCGTATCTGCCGTTTGAAATGGCGTTTCCCGCTTGTTACGTTATGGCTCCGGAATTAAAAGGAACCGACGACGCCGAAAAATGTATAAAAGCATGCAAGTACGACGCCATAGATTTTGACATGGAAGAAAAAACGGTTGAAGTTAACGTAGGCTCGGTAGTTTGGGCTACAGGCTGGCAGCCTTATGACGCTTCTAAAATAGACAACCTCGGTTTTGGAAAACATGACAATATAATAACCAACATGATGATGGAAAGACTTGCCGCTCCCAACGGACCTACAAAAGGGAAAATAACTCGTCCTTCCGATAATAAAGAGCCGCAATCGATCGCTTTTGTTCAATGCGCAGGCTCAAGAGATGAAAATCATCTTCCGTATTGTTCATATATTTGTTGTATGGCGTCTTTAAAACAGACAACTTATATAAGAGAGCAATATCCGGATGCGGATATTTACATATTCTATATAGACATAAGATCGCCGGGCAACAGATATGAAAAGTTTTATAAAAAAATAAAAGAGGATGAAAAAGTTCATCTGATTAAAGGAAAAGTGGCGGAAGTTATAGAAGACGCCGACAGTAAAAACATTACCGTAGTAGCCGAAAACACCCTTACGGGCGAAAAAATAAAACAAAACGTTGAAATGGCGGTTCTTGCTACGGGTATGCAGCCGACCGCTTCTCAATTTGCAGTTCCCGCGAATTTGCAGGTTAATGCGGACGGCTTCTTTATAAATGATTTTGAAAAAGGCGGAATGTTTGCGGCGGGCTGCGCCAACAAGCCATTGGATGTAGTATCATCAAACCAGAATGCTACCGGCATGGCGTTAAAAGCAATTCAAACTTTGGTAAAAAGTTAGTAGGAGGTTATCCATGGATAAAAAATATGGCGTTTATATATGTACAGGCTGCGGAATAGGCGATAATCTTGATATAAAACAATTATGCGAAGTTCCGACAGATGAAGGCATGGCGGTAAAAACTCATCCTTTTCTTTGTTCAAAAGAGGGAGTTTCGCTTATAAAAGAGGATATTGCCAACGGAACAAATGCAATAAGCATAGCCGGTTGTTCAAAACGGATTAATTATAATGTTTTTAAATTTGAAAACTGTATTGTCGATAGAGTTCCTTTAAGAGAGCAAGCGGTATGGATAATGTCTCGCGATAAATATCCTATGCCAACCGACGAGCAAAAAAAGGACGAGGAATTTATAGATCCTCCTCAATTTGCGGCTGCGGATTATCTTAAAATGAGCATGATAAAAATCCAGAAAATAACCCTTCCGGAACCCTATAAAACCGATACTCTTTCTAAAAAAATACTTGTGATAGGAGGCGGCATAACAGGAATTTCCGCGGCTTTAGACGCTTCCAAAGCCGGTTATAAAGTTACTATAGCAGAAAAAAAAGATACTCTCGGCGGATATGCGGCTTGTTTAAGAAAACAGATGCCTTACGCGGATCCTTACGAAGATTTATGCCCGCCTATTATAGGGGATAAAATAAGAGAGGCGGAAGCGGACGGCAACATAGAGGTAAAAACCGGAACCGTAGTCGCGCGTATTGCGGGACAACCCGGCGAATTTACCGTTACATTTAAAAAACCGGACGAAAAAATAGAATTCGACGTTCCTTTTCCGCTGCCGGACGAAATGAAAGTTGACGAAAACGGAAAAGAATACGACGTTGAAAAACTTGCCGAGATATACGCCGAATATAATAAAGGCAAAAAAGATATTCTGAATTTAGATCCTAACGGAGAACAATTCGGAGCGGTTATTCTTGCGGCAGGATGGAGACCCGCGAAACTTGAAGCGGAAAAATACGCTCATTTGGGAGTAGGCGCAAGCCCGGACGTTATTACAAACGTTCAATTCGAAGAAATAGCTTCAAAAGGCAAAGCGGTTCGTCCTTCAGACGGCAAAGAAGCTAAATCGGTAGTATTTATTCAATCTCCGGATCAGGAAGACGACGCGGACTTTGAATATGCAGGCGCAGTAACCAGCTCAGTAGCGCTAAAACAATCAAAATATATACGAGAAGATTATAGCGACGGAAAAGCTTACATCTTTTATCAGCATATGAGAACTCCCGGTCTTGCCGAAAACTTCTATAAAAATATTCAAGAAGACGTAGGAATATTCCTTACCAAAGGAACGGTTTCAAGCGTATCTCCAAACGGAGACGGATTAATAGTAGAAGCCGACAATACCTTGCTGGGAGAAAAAATTAAAGTTAAGGCAGACCTCGTAGTGCTTGGCGCCGGCATGGTTCCAGCCACTTATGACGATCCCATTATAAACCTTGCATACAGACAAGGACCCAAATTTCGAGATAACGCGCTATTTGACGAGTATGCGGATTCCAACTTTATATGCTTTCCTTATGAAACCCAAAGAACAGGCATATATGCGGCAGGCGGCGTCCGAAGAAGTATGAACATTGAAGAATCAATGGAAGATGCGGCGGGAGCGGCTTTAAAAGCAATACAATGTATAGAATCGGTAAACAAAGGCGTGTCGGTTCATCCCCGATCGGGAGATATGACCTTCCCTGACTTCTTCTTCCAAAGATGCACCCAATGCAAAAGATGCACCGAAGAATGTCCCTTCGGCGCTCTTGACGACGATGAAAAAGGAACCCCGAAACCTAATCCCGCAAGATGCAGACGTTGCGGAACATGTATGGGAGCATGCCCGGAACGCATTATAGGCTTTGCGGATTATAATGTCGATAGCATCGGATCTATGGTAAAATCCATAACCGTTCCGTCGCCCGACGATTATGACGAGCCGCCTCTTAGAATACTCGGCTTGGTATGCGAAAACGACGCAATACCGGCTCTTGATATCGTCGCTCTTAACAGACTTAACATCTCTCCGCTTGTCCGATTCATTCCAGTGCGGTGCCTCGGATCCGTTAATGTCATCTGGATCAAAGACGCTCTTTCCATAGGCATAGACGGAGCCTTTTTATTAGGATGCAAACACGGAGACGATTATCAGTGCCATTTTGTAAAAGGAAGCGAACTTGCCGAAATAAGAATGAAAAAAATCGGAGACGCTCTTTCAAGTCTGGCGTTAGAAACCGAAAGAGTTACCCAGTTTGAAATAGCTATAGACGAATATAATAAACTGCCCGATATAATCAATTCGTTTGTGGAAGAAATAGAAGAATTAGGAGAGAATCCTTTTAAAGGATTCTAAAAAACGGAGGTTTTAAAATGGCGGATAAATATTTTATAGAGCCGGATATTAATTTTATAAACGAGATTCAAAAACTCGGCGGCGCTTCTTTGAAAAAATGCTTTCAATGCGCTACCTGCTCGGTAGCATGCCCAATCTCTCCGGATAACAAACCGTTTCCAAGAAAAGAGATGATTGCCGCTTCTTGGGGTTTAAAAGACAGACTCATTTCAAATGCGGATATATGGCTTTGCCATCAATGCGGAGACTGTTCTACCCTCTGCCCCAGAGGAGCAAAACCGGGCGATGTTCTAGGCGCCGTCCGATCTTACGCTATTTCCGAATATGCAACTCCCAAATCGTTTGCAAAAATGGTAAACGATCCGGGCAAACTTCCTCTATTGTTTATCATACCTACTATAATCTTTATAATTATAGGCATGATAACCGGACAGTTCAGCTTTTCGCCCGCGCCCGGCGAAATTGTTCAGGCAAAAATGTTTACTCCTTTGCTTGTTCAAATAATCTTTCCGATATTAACCCTGTTTGTTGTGGCGTCATTCGGCATGGGATTAAAAAGGTTTTTAAACGATATTCATCAAAACGCTATAGACTCCGGATTAACCGATAAAAAATTAGATGCGGGAGGAGTTATATCCGGTCTTTTTAAAATTCTTCCTACAATTTTAAAACATGACAAATTCTCCGAATGCAGCGAAAATAAAGACAGAGCTACGGCTCATATGCTGGTTCTATATTCCTTTATCGGACTTTTTATAGTTACCACAATATTCTTTATAGTATTAGACTTTTTCCATATACCCGGTCCCTATTCGCAAAGCAATCCGATTAAATGGCTTGCTAATATAAGTGGCGTAGCTCTTGTAATGGGCAGTCTAATGATGATAAAAAGCCGTCTCGGAAAAACAGATCAAACCACAAGTTACAAAGACTGGTATCTTCTATATCTTGTTTTCGGACTTGGATTTACCGGAATGCTTACGGAAATAGCAAGGCTTATAGGCTTTGCCGGAACTTGCTATATATCATACTTTATACATCTTATTTTGGTATTTAACCTTGTTGTTTTTCTACCCTATTCAAAAATGGCGCATATAGTTTACAGAACTTTGGCTATGGCGCATTCGGAATATATAAAACGATAAATCAAACAAAATAAAATGCTTTTTAAAATAAAAAAGGAGAAGACGAAGGTCTTCTCCTTTTTTTGTTCGATATTATACGGACAGAAGAAACAATACGGAAATTTTTCGCTTTGCTCGAAGTAATTGACTTCTTATTTTTTCAGCTGTTATTTTAAGGAAAGCGGCGAGGAAAAATCTCTTAATTAAAACTATAAACAATTGAAAGACAAAAAGGAATTATAATATTATGAATAGCTACAATTTCTACCTTCTTGAAAAACAAGCCCCGCTTGCCTGGATATGGCTTAACAGACCCGAAAAAAAAAACTCCCTTAATATGCCTGCTTGGGAAGAGCTTGAGCCGATATTTAAAGAAATAGACGCGGACGACGAAATAAAAGTAGTCCTTATCGCCGGAAAAGGAGACTCCTTTTCTACCGGAGTAGATCTGGAAATGGTGCAAAAATTGCCGGAACTAAAAAAAGCCGCCTCCGGTTCTCGATTAGAGCTTTTTGAAAGAATATGCGGTTTTCAAAAAGCTATAACAAACATAGAAAAATCGAAAAAACCGGTAATAGCGCTTATACATGGCTACTGCGTAGGAGCGGGTCTCGATATGGCTACGGCATGCGACTTTCGGCTTTGCAGCAAAGACGCGCTTTTTTCAATAAAAGAAACCGCAATGGGCTTTGCTCCGGATATAGGAGTATTACAGCGCATAAGACACATAACCGGAGCCGGAATTGCCCGCGAACTTGCCTTTACTTCAAAAATATTTAACGCGGCTTACGCAAAAGAAATATTTTTGGTAAACCGAGTATATGACGACTTTAACATGCTGATGGAAGGAGCTAAAAAAACAGCCGAAGAAATCGCCGCAAATCCGCCTCTTGCGGTTCGGGCTACAAAGGATGTTATGAACTACTCCAACGGAAAATCGGTTGAAGACGGGTTAAAATATGTAGCCTCAATATGCTCCAACTTAATACCTTCGCCGGACCTTTACGAAGCTATATCCGCATTTATGGAAAATAGAAAACCGAAATTTACGGGGAGATAAATAAAACCTATTTATTAGGATAACCAAATAATATATTCGCTTGCCGGATAACAAAGTAATTTGTTTGTTTGCAAGGCGCGTGAAAATTTTAACCGGAGGAATAGATGTAGTATTTCGACGATTAGAATTTTCACGCAACGCCTAAAACAAGCAAATTACGAGGTTATTCGAACATATTTTTCAATTCTTCGCTTATAACAATAGGTTTTCCGCTTTTATCTGTTAAAACAAAAGTAACGTCGGCGTCCGCTACGGTTTTATCCGTTTCTTTCAGTATTATATGCTGATATAAAGTAATACTCTTGTTGCCTATCTTTTTAACGGATGTTTCTATTACTATATTTTGCCCCATAGTTGTCGGCATTCTATAATTTATATTTATATTTACCACTATAAAGCTTATACCGTTTTTTTTAAAAAAATCGGAATTTATAGAGTTTCCATAAGCTTCCCATCTTGCCTCCTCTAAAAATTCCAAATAACGAGCGTTATTTACATGCCCGTAAAAATCCAAATGATAGCCTCTTATCTTTATTTCGGTAGGTTTTTTCATTTTTTTCCTTATTATTTTTATTTTTTTTCGGATACGTTTTAATTAGTCGGCGCTAAAAAACTTGCATTTCAAGCTTAAACATTTTGCCAATATCTATTATTTATCGCTTTGTTGTTACTTTATCGCTTTTTATAAAGGGATTTATCCTCGCCGCGCTTGTCAAAATGACAAGCAAAAACAACTTATTTAAAATAACAGACAAAAAAATTTTCCCTGTCATTTCGAACCGAAGGGGAAAATCCCTTAATTATTTCTTTGAACCTCTCTACAAATCTAATCATTCTTTTTACGATTAAAAACGGTAGTTTTATTTGCGTAGCGGCTCTTGTTGTCTATGAAACAATTTTTAGCTGATTTTGCGTTAAGATAAAGCAAACTGTTTGAAACTTGCGCAAAGCGCGGCTTGAGTTTTTGCTTTGTTAGTAAAACCAAGCCGAAAATCCGAGACGAGAAGCAAAAAACGGAGCAAATAAACTCGGACATAGCCGAATTTGTTTAAATCGGCATACGCTTATTACTTAGTCCAACGAATCTTTTTAAATCATTTTATTGGAATCTATCTATATATATATAGATTTTATAGTTATAATATTAATTATATTTTTCACGGCAATAGGCTCTACAAATCAGGCAGCTCCGCCAACAAACAAATAGCGAAACCTACAACTTTTTAATCCCTAAAAACTTTAAAAGTCAATTTAAGCTTTTATTTTACATCTGCTTTTTTGAAAAAATCCGTTAATCTTTAGGAGGAAGATTTTTAGAAGCTTTTGCTCCAAGCCGCTTTATCTTTTCAACATGGGTCATAAGGTTGCCTTTTCCGGTTTTAAGCTTTGCCAAAGAATCCTCCCAAGCTAAATTTGCTTTATCAAGATGATCTCCCACCTTTAAAAGCCGATCGTAAAAAAGAGCAAATTTATCATACAAAAGACCGCCCCTTTTTGCTATTTCCATAGCGTTTTTATTCTGCTTTGCTCTTTTCCATAAAGCCGCAATTGTTCTTAGCGCAAAAAGAGTCGTAGCCGGAGAGGTTAAAAATATATTTTTATCAAAAGCCTCGTTAAAAAGAGACGGCTCCTTTTGAAGCGCCGCTATTAAAGCGGAATCAATAGGTATAAAAAGCATCACAAAGTCAGGAGAAGATATTTTATAAAGCTCCTCGTACCTTTTTTTGCCAAGTTCTTTTATATGTCTTTTAATAGAAACGATATGCTCCTTTATATCTTGCTCTCTCCCTTCTTGGTTCGGGTTCGAGCAGTATCTTTCATAAGCTACAAGAGACGCTTTGGAATCTATAACAAGATGTTTTTTGTCCGGCAAATTTATTATAGCGTCCGGATAAAACCTTTTTCCTTCCTCTCCGTAAAACATTTCTTGTATTATATACTCTTTCCCCTTTTCAAGTCCGGAACGCTCCAAAACCTTTTCCAATACAAGTTCGCCCCAGCTTCCCATCGCTTTGTTATCTCCTTTTAGGGCGTTTGTAAGATTCTTTGCCTCTTCGGACATTGTTAAATTAAGAGCCGTTAAACCTTTTATCTGTTCTCGCAGATGAGCGCCTTCTTTTATTTGGGCTTCGTAATTTTTTTCTATCTTTTCTTTAAACTCTTTTATTTTACCGTTTAAAGGCTCCAATATATCGCCGATATTATTTCGATTTTGGCGCGCAAACTTTTCCGATTTAATTTCAAATATCTCATTTGCAAGATTCTCGAAGTCCGTTTTAAGCTTCTCTTTTATGTTAGCAAACTGTTCTTTTTGCTCCTCCTCATTTTTTCGGCTTATATCATGTTTGGTTTCCTCTTTTGCCAATCTTTCTTTAAGGTCCATTATACTATTCAAATACTCGGCGGACTGTTTTTCGGCGTTATTAAATTCCTCTTTAAGCCGATTATTCTCCTCTTCGGTTTTTTCCGATAAAACCCTTGCGGCTTCCGCCTTTATTTTAAGCTGTTCATTCTCTTGTATAAGCGTTTTTTGGGTTAATCCGTTATAATATTCCCGAAAAATCCATAAGCCGAAAATTACAAATAGCAAAACAATTATTAAAATCCGTTCCATATTTTATCCTTTTAAAGTTTGCCGTTTATCTTTATCCTTTGCCGGCTTGCCGCGTTGTTTGCGCAGCGGATATTATGGCAAGGAAAATTCAAAGCGACAAGTAAAAAGCGGAGCAAACAAACTTAGAAGCCTCCGCCTTTTATAATTATGTTTTTTTCCGATTAAACCCTCTTAATAAAGAGCGTTTCATACAATCGTCCGAGTTTATTTGACATTATTTTTAAGAGCCCGCGTTTGCGTCTTTTATCTTATTGAATTTTACATTTTGCCATGCCCTGTCAAGCAAAGCAAGAAATCCCTTTATTATTTTGTTTACTATTTAATCAAAATTCAAACAATTAATAAAAAGCTTAAGCGTGCGGCAGATTAAAATTTTAACCGCGGCAATATAGCCTGATGACTATAAATTGATTGTAAAAGTATGCCATCAAAAATGCTTAAGATAAGGATATGTCCGAAGTTTATTTGCGTAGCGGCTCTTGTTGTCGAGGAAATAATTTTCGGCTGGTTTTTCGTAAAAAAGTATGAACTGTTTGAAAGCTGCGCATAGCGCGGCTTGAGTTTTCACACCTTTAGAAAAACTAAGCCAAAAATCCGAGACAACAAGCAAAAAGCGGAGCAAACAAACTCGGACATATCCGAATTGATTTAAATCGGCATACGCTTATTACTCGCTCCAACAAATCTTTTTAAATCATTTTATTGGAAGCTATCTATACTTAAAATATTCGGAAATTATAATTTTTATTCAATGCTTAACGTCGGTTAAAAAAGACTTTTTTCGGCATAAAACCAATAAAGCGTTGACATAAGACGGCAATTATGGAAATTGATTAAAATTATTTTTATAAGTTTTTTACAAACGGAGAACGGAGAATGTTTTGAAATACAAAAAAACCTTTTTTATTCTATTTTTATATGCGGCTACAATAACTGTTTGCGCATATTGGAATATTATATACTTTTCCAAAACGCCAAAAAATATTGCGAATAATGCCGAAAAGGTTTTGCTTATAAAAAAAGGAACATCTTTTAACGCCGCTGCAGATATGCTTTATCAAAACGGTTTAATTGAAAATGGTTTTAAAATGAAGCTTTTTGTAAAATTAAAAGGAAAAGTTAATATTAAAGCCGGCGAATATGTTTTATCCGCGTCTATGACGCCGGTTCATATTTTAGAAATGTTAGAAAAAGGAAAGGTCAAGCTTTATAAGTTTACAATACCGGAAGGGCTTAACATTAAAGAGATTGCAATAATTTTTGCAAATGAAAATTTTTGTTCCGAAAAAGACTTTGTCGCTGCGGCTATGGATAAAAATTTTACGCAAAGCCTTAATATCAAAGCCGATACGTTAGAGGGTTATATTTTCCCCGACACATATTTTTTTCCCAAAGGGCTTTCCTGTAAAGATCTGATTTCTGTTGCGGTAAAAAATTTTTTAAAAATTTTTAAAGAAGATTGGAAAAAAAAAGCGAAACAAATAGGTTTTACGGTTCATCAGGTTTTAACTTTAGCCTCTATAATAGAAAAGGAAACAATGGACGCAAAAGAAAGGGCTTTGGTATCTTCGGTATTCCATAACAGGCTAAAAATAGACATGAAACTTCAATCCGACCCCACCTCTATTTACGGTATTGACAATTTTTACGGCAATATTAAAAAAGAAGACCTTAAAAGAAAAACTCCCTACAATACATACAAAATAAAAGGACTGCCGCCGGGTCCTATAACAAACCCCGGTGAAGCGGCAATTTATGCCGCTCTTTTTCCTGCAAACACAAAATACTATTTTTTTGTCGCAAAAAACAACGGAACCCATAAATTTTCAAAAACATTTGAAGAACACATTCTTGCGGTAAGAAAATTTCGATTAAGATAAGGCGCTATAATGAATTATTGCAATTTTACAAACGAACAGATTGCGGGTCAGATGATAATAGCCGGATTTTACGGAACAAATCCGGACGAAGAACTAAAATTTTTAATCAATACAATAAAAGTAGGAGGAGTGATTCTTTTTTCCAGAAATATAGAATCGAGCGAACAGCTTGAAGATATATGCTTTTCCATACAAAAAATTGCGGAATCCGCGGGGCAGCCCCCTTTATTTATAGCTATCGATCAGGAAGGCGGCAAAGTCGCGCGATTAAAAAAAACTTTCACCGTTTTTTCCGGCGCTCCTTACATAAAAACTCCCGAGCAGGCGGAAAAGTTTGCCGAAATAACCGGAGCGGAATTAAAACAAACCGGCATTAATATGAATATGGCGCCGGTTTTGGACGTAGCGCCGAATAATTTTGAAAACAGCGCAATGGAAGGAAGAATGTTTTGCAGCGACCCGGAACAAACCGGAGAGTTGGGAGCGGAAGTTATAAGAGGGCTACAAAAACAGAATATCATATCCGTAGCAAAACATTTTCCCGGCATAGGACGTACAACCGTAGACTCTCACGTTAAACTTCCCGACATGATTTATAACAAATTTGCCCTTGATACTTTTGAACTAATACCCTTTAAAGCCGCGATAAACGTAAAAGCCGCCGGAATTATGACCTCTCATATTATCTATCCCAAAATAGACGCTATTTGGCCGGCAAGTCTTTCTAAAAAAATTGTAACGAATATTTTACGAACGGAATTAGGCTACCAAGGGCTTGTAATAACCGACGATATAAACATGGGGGCGCTTGATAAATATTACGATTTCCATCGGGTAATAGAAAGAATACTTGCTACGGAAACGGATATTGCTCTTATTTGCAACAATACTTCAAGCGTTAAACAAGGGTTCCAACTTATATTAGATTTTATTCAATCCTCCTCTTTTAATAAAGCAAGATGCAAAAAATCGCTTCAGCGCATAATAAAAACAAAAATCAAATATCTTGCGTAAAAAACCTACTCTCTCTTTAATTTAAACTACTTTGCGTTATACAGTCTGTTTTTTTATATAAAATCTTATCTGCATTTTTTATTATCTCAAAACAATTCCAAGCGTAATATTCTTATAAAATAGCGTTGACAATCCGAAGTCATAAAAGATAAACCCTTATAATGACAAAAATAAATTAAAACTTAATACAAAAACCGCTTGCAAATTTGACGCCGGATTACGAAATAAATTCCGACCGCGAATCAGGCTTCGGCAGATACGATATATCGGTTATACCGAAAAATACGGACAAACAAGCAATAATAATCGAGCTTAAAACAATAAATAAAAAACAAACCGCAAAGCAAGCGTTAGAAGACGCTCTTTTGCAAATAGAAAAAAACAATATGCAAAAGAAATAGAAAAAAAAGGAATAAAAAACATCTTAAAGCTTGGAGTTGTTTTTGACGGGAAAGAGGTTTTTGTGAAGGAAGGAAAGCCTCATATATAGAAATAGTCAGACCCAAAAAAGAATGATTATAAGAATAATTAAAGGATTTCTCGCTTCTCTCCAAATGATAGACCTCTTATTTTTGTTATGTTATTTTTACCACGTCATTTCAACAAGCAAAGCGAGGAGAAATCCCTTAATTATTGTTACAGTCATAAAAAAGGACGGAAGGATAAAATTTTTAAACAATAAATGAAAAGATTATAAAAAATGAAAAAAATATATATAACTTTATGGCGGTTTTATCATTTAAGCGGAATTAGATTTATATGGTATAAAATATCCCCGCCGCATCCGGACGAAATAAAAGGTAAAAATAAAATACCGCCCGCTTCCTTCTGGTTATGGATAATAGGCATATACGCCGCTTTTTTCCAAATAGCCTCCACAAGATACGAAAACAGGGTAGATATTATAGAAAATAGAATAAACGGCATATATTCTCAAATATCAAAAGATATTAAAATAGCTTTTGAAAGAATTCCGGACGTTCAAAACATGGAATGCCCGTATAAACCTAATATCTTTAATCCCGCCTCTATTTTTAAATCCTTTTTGCCGGTTACCAATGGTTTCTATAAAATTTCCGATCTATTGAAAGAAAATAAAAAAAATCCAATACGAAAATTTTTTATAGAAAACTTTTCTCTTGAACAAGTAAGGTATCAAGACGGCGTAGAGCAATTAAAAGAATTGGTTGAAGATTGGTCTGAAAAAACAAAAATAATAAAGGATGAAAAAGGAAAAAAAACGGAAATAGGAGAACTTGAGGGGTTTAATTTGAATGAAGCGCAGCTGCAATATGCAGACTTGCAGGGAGCGCAGCTGCAATATGCAGACTTGAATGAAGCACAGCTGCAAAATGCAAACTTGGACTCCTCAAAGCTGCAAAATGCAGGCTTGTGGAGCGCACAGCTGCAAAATGCAAACTTGAGTAGCGCACAGCTGCAAAATGTAAACTTGTTTGTAGCGCAGCTGCAATATGCAAAATTGAGCGCCTCAAAGCTGCAAAATACAAACTTATACGAAGCGCAGCTTAAAGACGCAAACTTAAGCGATGCAAACCTGCAAAATGCTTGTTTATGTTATGCGGATTTAAAAGATGTAAAAGATTTAACATATTTACAGTTATCAAAAGCTTTCTCTTTATACGGAGTTAAAAATCTTAACCCTTATTTGAAAAAAAAGGTTAATGCAACCTCGCCGCATTTATTCCAACCCAATTATGAAGTTCGGGAATGTAATGACAAAAAAAAAGGGGCTTGGTTTAGCGATTATATAAACAGACCTCAAAATCAGTAAAGACGCCGCAATCCAGCGCCTTATACGGTTTTTTATAAACTACGGCTTATTTACTAACATACTTATTGATATTAAAAAAAGGATTAATTGAAAATTAAAAATTATCCGAAAAAAAATAAAATGCCCCCTCTCCCTCTTAAAATAAAAAACAGAATAGAAAAATACCTTAATCTTCTAATCAAAAATAATATTCCCATAAAAGAAGCGGTTCTATTCGGCAGTTATGCAAAAGGAAATTATAATAAATGGAGCGATATTGATATTGCTTTGGTTTCGGACATATTCACAGGCGATAGAATTGCTGATAAAGATAAAATAAGAAGTTTAACCCTATCTGTTAGCAGCGAAATAGAGGTTCTGCCCTTTTCGCCCGCGGATTTTAATCTGCATAATCCGTTTGCAAAAGAAATTTTAAAAACAGGAATAAAATTAATATAAAAGCATTGGGCATTAAATAAAAACGCCGCAAATTCTTTTATTAAAACCCTGTCATTTAGACCTAATCGAAAAATCCTTTTATTGTCCCTTCTGATTAAGGGATTTCTCCTCGCTGCGCTCGTCGAAATGACAAACAAAAAAATGCCCGTTCGACAAGACAAACAAAAAAATATACTGCGCCCAAGAAATTGAACAGTAAAGAGAAGATATGCTCAAATAGAAAATAAGCGAATCAAACAAAAAGGAGGATAGAATAAAAAAAAGTAGCTTCTTTGACTCAAACGAGCCTTCAATTTTAAAAAAATAGGCTCATCTGACCTAAACGAGCCTTCAATTTTAAAAAAGTAGCTTCATTTGACCCAAATGAACATTTTATTTTAAAATGAGCTTTCCCATTGTTAAGCTAAAGCCTTATATAATCAAATTTAAACTTATGTCCGGTATTTTTTAAAACAAAGGGAGAAATCCCTTTAAATTTCGGCGGATAACGCAGTAGTTTATTCAAGTTCAAAGCGGATAATAATTTTTAACCGCAGGCTTATTAATAATAAGTCGAGGATTAAAAATTGTTATCCAACGCCGAAATCGGATAAACTACAAAGTTATCCGCCGAAATTATTGCCGCCGCCTTACAACAACAATAAAAAAAATCCTAATATTTTCAATCCCCCCCCCCTTTCCTCCTTTCTTCCTATAGCCTGATTACTATAAATTGATTTAAAAGTATGCCATAAAGAATGCTTAAAAAGGCTATGTCCAAAGTTTATTTGCGTAGCGGCTTTGCGCAGTCGAGGAAATAATTTTCGGCTGGTTTTGCGTAAAGAAAGTGTAAAAACTCAAGCCGAAAATCCAAAACGGCAAGCAAAAAGCGGAGCAAACAAACTCGGACATAGCCGAATTGATTTAAATTGGCATACGCTTATTACTCAGTCCAACAAATCTTTTTAAATCATTTTATTGAAATCTATCTATATCCTCCTTTCTTCCTCTTTTTTATTTTTTGCTTGCTATTTAATTATGAGATACATAGGAAAGAAAACAAAAAAGGAAGTTAGATATAAAAAAACAAAAACAAACGGAAAAACAACTATGAAAAAATTTTATATTTTTATTATGCGGACTATAATAGGCGCCGCTTTTGGAATTTTGCTTATAAGAGCCTTTTATCCGGATAAAAATATTTTTTACGCCGCAGGGCTTGGGGTTTTTATGGTTATGCTTGCATATTTGTTTGAATATATGCGTATGAATAGAAAAAAAACGGATTGAAAACGGTTTGATTTTTAAAAAAGGCTTGCGCGACAAAGAATTTTGTTTATTTTTTCTGCTTATCTTGTAATCAAGGAATTTCTCGCTTTGCTCGACAAGACAGAAAATAATTTTTGCCATGTCATTTCGACAAGCACGGCGTGGAGAAATCCCTTTATTTTTTTTGCGCCTATAATACGATTATCGGCTTTTTTATGAAATTATTTAACAATTTTTAAAGGAGTAAAGATTGAAAGATATTATTCTCGGAACTTCCGGACATATTGATCATGGAAAAACAAGTCTTATAAAAGCGCTTACCGGCGTAGATACGGACAGGCTTAAAGAGGAAAAAGAAAGAGGAATTACAATTGAGCTTGGCTTTGCCTCTTTAACTTTGCCTAATGGGCGTAGATTAGGGGTTATAGATGTTCCGGGTCATGAAAAGTTTATAAAAAATATGGTTGCGGGAGCGACCGGAATTGATTTGGTTGCAATGATTATTGCGGCGGACGAAGGTATTATGCCGCAAACCGAAGAGCATATGGAGATTTGTTCTTTGTTGGGAATTAAGCATGGTATTGTAGCGCTTACAAAAATCGATATGGTTGATAAGGAATGGCTTGATCTTGTTGTCGGGGAAATTTCTGAGTTTACAAAAGGAACTTTTTTAGAAAATGCGCCTATAGTTCCGGTATCTTCGGCAACCGGCGAGGGAATTAAAGAGTTTGCAACGGCTCTTGAGGGTATTGCAAAAAAGATACCGGAGCGCGCTTATTTAAATAAATTTAGGCTTCCTATAGATAGGGTTTTTACTATGAAAGGTTTTGGAACTGTTATTACCGGAACTGTTATTGCGGGAAAGGTTAAAACCGGAGATTCGATTTCTATTTATCCGCCTAATATTATATCGAAGGTAAGGGGAATTCAGGTGCATAACGAAAGCGTAAGCGAGGCGGGAGCCGGAACAAGATGCGCTATTAATTTTCAGGGGCTTGAAAAATCTCTTTTAAGCAGAGGTTATGTGGTTTCGGAAAAGGATTTTTTAAAACCGAGTTATATGACGGACGTTAAGCTTAATTATCTTAAAAGCGCGAAAAAGCCGTTAAAAAGCAATATAAAGGTTCGTTTTCATACCGGAACTATCGAAACTATGGCAAATTTGGTTCTATTGGATAAAGAAAAACTTGATCCCGGAGATAGCTGCCTTGCGCAAATAAGATTTTATACTCCTATAGCGACCATAAAACAGGATAGCTTTGTTATAAGAAGTTATTCGCCGGTTAAAACAATAGGAGGCGGAATTATTTTAAATCCTATTGCAAAAAAACTAAAACTTGAGGCAAAAGATAAGATTTCCGCTTTAAAAGAGGCGTTTGAAAAAGATGCCGCAGATATTCTGCTTTTTCATCTCAAAGAGGCGGGACATGTTGGGCTTGCTATGTCCGATATGATTATTATGACGAATATTTCGGAAAAAAAATTGGATTCGGTTCTGGCAAAATACCTTTCTTCGAGAACCGTAATTTTATTGGATAAGGAGAATAGAATTTATCTTCATAAGGAGGCGCTTGAAGCTTTGATTGAAGGGGCAAGAAAACGGCTTGAAGTTTTTCATAAAGATAATCCTCTTAAAGAAGGAATATTAAAAGAGGAGTTAAAATCTAAAATTCTTTACGATATTAAACCGAAACTTTTTAATCTTATTTTAAATAGTATGATAAAAAATAAAATTATCGCTTTAAATAAAGATATTGTAAGACTTGCGGAACATAAAATTTCGCTTTTGGCAGACCAAAAAAAGATTAAGGAAAATATTTTAAAAGATTATGAAAAAAACGGATTAACTCCGGCTTATGCAAAAGATTTGATTGAACGCTTTAAGATAAACGCAAAAGATTCAAAAGAGTTGTTTGCTATGCTTGTAAAGGACAAGCTTCTTATTAAAGCAAAGGAAAATTTGTATTTTAACGCAAATTCCGTAAATATTTTAAAAGAAAACCTTATAAAATTTTTACAAGATAATAATGAAATTACCGCCGCCCAATTTAAAGAGATTGCTAAAGTTCCCCGAAAATATCTTATTCCTTTGTTAGAGTATTTTGATTCAAGCGGAGTTACAATCAGAGTCGGGGATAAAAGAGTTTTAAGAGGCGGATAAAAAATAATCTCCGTAATTATAGCCGAATTAGTCGGCGCAGAAAAAGTATATTATATTTTGTAATTATTATAAATTTTAAGAAAAATAAAATAATATATTTGGAAGGAATTAATATTACATTTAATATTTTCTTGCAAATTTTGAGAGAAAATCCAATTCTTAACAAAGATTTTTAATCCCGAAAAGTAATGATTAAAAGAGGCAATAGCAGCGTTTATTTGCGTAGCGGCTCTTGCAGTCGAGGAAACAATTTTCGGATGGTTTTACGTTAAGACAAAGCAAACTGTTTGAAACTTGCGCAAAGCGCAACTCGAGTTTTTGCTTTGTTAGTAAAACCAAGCCGAAAATCCGAGACGACAAGCAAAAGCGAAGCAAACAAAACTACCGCCTTTGATAATAATGAGTATTTCCTCTGTTTATAATTAAGCTTCACGGTAATAAAGTAGAGACGTAGCATGCTACGTCTCTACCGCTTTTTATATTTTCCAATT
>JAFDMD010000037.1 GCA_019306185.1 Deltaproteobacteria bacterium | reverse complement strand
GCGAATTGGGGGAAACGGAAAAGCTTTTATTAAAATCTTTTGATAAGAATTTGGATAAGAGCTTACCATATACCGAAAAAGCGGCTCAAGACGCTTTTCAATTGGCAAAGCTTAAAGAAATACAACTTGAATATGAAAAAGCAAAAGAATATTACAAAGAGGCGGTTCGTTTATCCCCGAATAATAGCTTATACTTAAATGATCTCGGTTATATATTACATAATCTCGGCGAATATAAGAAAGCTATTAATTATTACGAAAAAGCCCTTGAGATTAATTTAAATGCCTTCGGAGATAATCACCCGAATATCGCTACATACTATAACAATATCGGCATGGCATGGAATTCGCTCGGCGAATATAAGAAAGCTATTAATTATTACAATAAAGCCCTTAACATTTTTAAAAACGTATTAGGAGATAATCATTCAAACACCGCTACCTGCTTAAACAATATCGGCGGCGCATGGAAAGCGCTCGGCGAATATAAAAAAGCTATTAATTATTACAATAAAGCCCTTGAAATTTTTAAAAACGTATTAGGAGATAATCACCCGAACGTTGCTATCTGCTATAACAATATCGGCATGGCATGGAATTCGCTCGGCAAATATAATAAAGCTATTAATTATTACAATAAAGCCCTTAAAATTGATTTAAATGCCTTCGGAAATAATCACCCAAACACTGCTACACGCTATAACAATATCGGCTTGGCATGGGTTTCGCTCGACGAATATAAGAAAGCTATCGATTATTACAATAAAGCCCTTAAGATTGATTTAAATACTTTCGGAGATAATCACCCGAACACTGCTGCAACCTATAACAATATCGGCATGGCATGGAATTCGCTCGGCGAATATAATAAAGCTATTAATTATTACGAAAAAGCCCTTAATATTGATTTAAATACCTTCGGAGATAATCACCCGAACACCGCTACAGACTATAACAATATAGGCGGCGCATGGAAAGCGCTCGGCGAATATAATAAAGCTATTAATTATTACGAAAAAGCCCTTAAGATTGATTTAAAAGCCTTCGGAGATAATCACCCGGACACTGCAATAGACTATAACAATATCGGCATGGCATGGAAAGCGCTCGGCGAATATAATAAAGCCATTGATTATTTACAAAAAGCGGAAAAAATTTATATGCAATTTCTCGGAGCGGATCACCCTAATACAAAAACCGTTAAAAATAATATTAAACTTGCAAAGCAAGCGCTTATGCAAAAAATATAGCTATTTTATAAACCGAACAATTAAAAAAGTTGCCTACAACCTTTTTTTACGGATACATTTTACTCCGCCTTATTAAAAAATTTCTTCTAGCCTTAAACAATTTTTTTTAAAGTTTTGCGGCAAATTCGGCTTGACAATATACTGCGCACATAAGTCAAAATAATCAAAATGGATTATTTGTTGTATACTCATCAAGCGACCGGTTCTATACGTTCTTTTAATGGCGGTATTGCGTAAGAAGCATAGAAAATAAGTAATTATTCATTCGGATCAAGGAAGCCAATTTATTTCTAAAGCTTGGAAAACTTTTTGCAAAAATCATAATTTGGTTTTAAGTATAAGTAGAATCGGTAATTGTCTTGATAATGCCGTTATTGAATCTTTTTATAGTTTTTTAAAAAAAGAAATAATTAAAGGGCAGTTTATAACTGCCTTGACTTTTGAGCGCGATATATTTAATCTCAAATTACCTTTCGCCCCGTGCAAAAAAAAGCGTTTTTATATAAAAAAAATGCCGATTAAAAATTTAATAACCTATGTATATAATAAGAAAAAGTTTTGAAGCGCTATACAATCTCTTAAAGCCCGCTATTTTTGCGGCTACCGCAAAAGATCCGGAAAAGGCTCATCGGCTTTTCGTTATTTTTTGCAGAACGCTTTATAAAACAAAATCGGATAAAGCGTTTTTTGATTATCCGAAAAATTCCGAGTTTACAAAATTTGAATTTTCAAATGCGGCGGGATTTAATAAAAATGCCGAAATTCCGTTTTCCGTTTTATATTACCTCGGCTTTAACAGAGCGGTTATAGGAACTGTTACGGGAGAGCCTTACGCAGGCGCGCCGCGTCCGAGATGCCAAAGATATCCGGCTACGCAATCTATGGTCAACAGAATGGGGCTTCCTTCCGAAGGCGCTTTAAATATTGCAGAGCATATTTTAAAATATGAACCTTCTCCTATCCCTCTTACAATTAATTTTGCCGCTACTCCTACAAAAAAAGAGGAGCAGGCTATAGAAGATCTTTTATTCACAATTCGTATTATGAAAAATATAAAGGAAGTCGATAGATTCGAGCTTAATATATCCTGCCCGAACATATCCGCCGCTAAGTATGAAATTAAAGCTTTAGACGCAATTTTAAACTCCATTTGCAATAAATTAAAGGATAAACAACTTTTTTTGAAAATATCGCCGGATATGGACAAAGAGTATGCAAGCAAACTTATTTCAATAGGTTGCAAATATAAAATAGCCGGTTTTGTAATTGCAAACACTACAAAAAGATATATAAAAAAATATATCCCGAAGTTTCCGAGCTCCGGAGGCGCAAGCGGCGGAGCGGTTTATCGGCATTCAACCGAAACTCAAAGACTTTTTGAGAATATAATTGAAGAGAATAATTTTCCGCAAAAAATTATAGCCTGCGGCGGAATAGATTCCGTAAAAAAGGCAAAGGAAAGATTAACGCTTAAAACTTCCGGAATACAAATTTATACGCCGTTTATTTTTTATGGGCCCAAACTTATAAGATTAATTAAACGGGCTTATGAATAAATTTTAGACTTAAACATAAAACCTTATCAATGGAATTAGATGCAAAAAAATGATTAAAACTTTCATTGTTAATATAGAATTAAATATAAAAACGTAATGATTAAAATTCGGATGCACAGCGAAGCATTTTGTTCGGATTCAAGACGGATAAAATACAATGCTATGCAGCCGAGTTTAAAAAGGCAAATAAAATGAATAAAGAAAATATAGCAAAAATTCTTATAAAAAACCGCGCCGTAACCGTAAACACAAAAGAGCTTTACGTTTATACTTCCGGCATTAAAAGTCCTATATACTGCGATAACAGGCTATTGCTTGCCGCTGTTGAAGATAGAAAAAAAATAATAGAAGCGTTTATAAAAAAACTTGCGGATATTCAATTTGATATTGTAGCCGGAGTATCTACCGCAGGCATACCTTGGGCGTCTTGGCTCGGCATAAAAACGGATAAGCCGGTATCCTATATAAGAGAGGGTAAAAAAGAGCATGGCAAAAAAAAATCTATTGAAGGAGCATCCGTTTCAAATAAGAATGTAATTATAATAGAAGATCTTATAACAACCGGAAAAAGTAGTCTTGCGGCGGTAAAAGAGGTTGAAAATGCAGGGGGGCGACCAAAGGCTTTAATATCTATATTTACCTACGGCTTTAAAACCGCAAAGGATAATTTTAAGGACGCCGATTTTCCGGTTTTATCCTTATCCGATTTTAAAACCCTTTTATCCGTTTTAAAAAGCGGCGAAAACATGGCGCAAGAGGATGAGAGTATTTTAATGAAATGGCATAAAAACGCCGGATAATATTTTGGAGCGCAAGCCTTAAGCATAAATTCGTTCGATTTTTTTTAAATGAAATATAAACGAAAAAATTTTATGTTTAAAAATATTCGGACGAATCGAAAATGATTATTCAAAATAATAAACATAAAAAAGACGGATTAAAATGGAATATAATGAAAAAATTAATTTGCAATACGGAGACGGAAGCATAAAAGAAAGGATTAATAAAGCCCTATCAGCCGCCAATAGAAAATTTTCCTCAATTACCTTAAAGGAACTCTCTTATATGGACGAACTCCATATGGGAGGCGGAGAAGCTACTATAAAGTTGGCTAACGCCGCAAAATTATTTTCCGGAGCGCGTCTGCTTGACGCCGGAAGCGGGCTTGGAGGCCCCGCAAGAATACTCGCCGCAAAGTTCAACTGCATCGTAACCGGAATTGATTTAACCGAAGAATTTTGCAATACGGCGGCAATGCTTACCAAACTTGCGGAAATCGATTCCAATAAGGTAAGTTTTATATGCGGCGACGCCTGCAACGCCCCTTTTAAAAATGAATCCTTCGATATTGTATGGAGCCAGCATAGCTCTATGAATATAGAAGATAAAATAAAACTTTACTCCGAATATAAAAGAGTTTTAAAAAAAGGAGGGCTTCTAATAATTCATGACGCTGTTTCCGAACCAAACAAATCTTTATATTATCCTACCCCTTGGGCAAACGAACCTTCAATAAGTTTTTTAATAACCGAAGAAAAATTAATATCAATATTAACTGGCAGCGGTTTTGAAAAGATTTATCTTTCGGATATATCGGAGGAGACAATAAACTGGTATAAAAAGCTTAAACAGGAGAGAAAAAGCGGAAACATTCCCATTTTAGGTCCGCATATTGTATTCGGTTCCGCAATTTCGGTTATGGCTTCAAATATGAGAAAAAATCTTATTGAAAAAAGAGTAAAGGTTGTCGAAACAATATGGCGCAAATAAAATTGATAGGCGTAACAGGAGGGATAGCTACCGGAAAAAGCGCGGTTTGCAAAATACTTGAAACATTTGGAATGCCTTTGATAGATTTCGATATTTTAAGCCGCGAGGTCGTAGCCCTTAGAAAACCGGCTTGGAAAGATATAATCTCTTTTTTCGGAGATTCGGTTTTAAACAAAGATAAAAGCGTCAACAGAGCCTCTTTAAGAAAAATTGTATTTCAAGACCCCGAAAAATTAAAAAAATTAGAAAGCTTTATTCATCCGCGTGTAAAAGATAGTTTTATAAGTCTTACAAAGGCGCATTTTAAAAAAAAGCCGAACAGCGTTATACAAGCCGGAGTTCCGCTTTTAATTGAAGCGAATATGAGAGATATGTTCGATTATATTGTTTTGGTTTGGCTTCCTTTCGACAAACAGATTAAAAGACTTATAAAGCGAGATAATATTTTGTATGAACAGGCAAAAAGAATTATAGACTCCCAAATGCCTATAGAAAAAAAAAAAAAATATGCGGATTATATTATCGACAATTCCGGCTCCCTGCAAAATACCGAAAAACAGATTATAAAGCTTGTCGATTATATTATGAGCGCAAAAAATGATTACCCGAAATAATAAAGGGATTTCTCGCTTTGTTGGAAATGACGGAAAACAACTTTTTTTATTCGATAATTTTTTACCTGCCATTTCAGCGAGCATATAGATAGATTCCAATAAAATGATTTAAAAAGATTTACCGGAATGAGTAATAAGCGTATGCCGATTTAAATCAATTCGGCTATGTCCGAGTTTATTTGCTCCGTTTTTTGCTTGTTGTCTCGGATTTTTGGCTTTGTTTTTCTAAAAGCATGAAAACTCAAGCTGCGCTACGCGCAGCTTTCAGACAGTTCACACTTTTTTACGCAAAACCAGCCGGAAATTGTTTCCTCGACAACAAGAGACGCTACGCAAATAAACTTCGGACATACCCTTTCTTAAGCATTCTTTATGGCATACTTTTACAATCAATATAGCACAAAAAAAATTTATATACGGAGGCAAGCCGGTCAATAAAAAACAGAGAGGCGTTAAAATTTATTTGCGTAGCGGCTCTTGCAGATTGTGAAATAATTTTTAACAAGCTTTCCGTCAAACAACGCAAAAACTCATGCGGCAATTAAAAACGGAGCAAATAAACCAAAACGCCTTTAGCGTATATAAGCGGAGAAAATTATAAAAATTTGAGCATAAGGCAAGGCGGCTATAAATCAAGCTGCATGTATTCGGCGCTTTCTCCGTAAGCGAATAAATCGGTTATAGAATCCTTATGGGTTATCCTTTTCGCCTTAAAGCCTAATGTTTTATAAAAATTTTTTGCGTAATCGTTAATCGCAATCAAATTTATCCGAATAAAACCAAGTCGAATAGCGCAATCTATCCCCTTCTTTATCAAAGCCTCTCCTATTCCGGCTTTGCGGTTTTTTTTAAAAATAGCAAGGTCATGCATATAAAGACAGTCCGTATTTAAAGGGATGGAATCCAAAACAGTATTAAGAGCGGGTATTAAATTAACCTTCCAAGGATGAGACAATAAATATCCTACTATCTCGTTTTTGACGCGCGCTACAAAACAGGTTTTAACGGAAATATCCAACCTGCTTTTAACAGCCTCATTAGTCTCCGCAAAATCCTTATAAGTTGATTTTTGAATATTAAATATTTCGTTAAAATAGACCTCTTTTGCTTCCCTTATATTATATAAATTTTTCATAAGCGCCTCCGGTTATAAGCGTTATTTGTTAAAGACTTTCCAAACTCCCGCCTGTATTTTTAAGCCGTTTGCAGAGGTTGCGGTAATTCCGTATCTTTTAATTTCAAAATCTTTTATTCCAAAGCCGGAATCCGGCGGGGGCGGCGCGGTATGGGATTGAATTGGCAAATTATTTGCGGCTTTGCTTAATCCTTTAACCTTTTTTTCAGGATTAATTATATGTCTTATCTCAAGTTTGACGGACGTGTTAGGAGGAGTAAAAACCGCTTTTGCGTCGTCGGAGTTTATAAATTCTTCAGTAAGCCACTGATCGCTGTTATCAATAGCATAATTTATAGCGGATTCGGTATCATAAAAATCTTTTAACGCCTCTTTTTGATTTCTTGCTATTTTGTTTTGAGTATAAGATAAGGTTGCTACGCTTGCGCCTATCAGCATAAAAAGCGCTGTTATTATAAGACAAGTTATTAATATAAAGCCTTTGTTGTTTTTATCTTTTACGTAAAAATTTTTGAACATATTATTTTAATATTGTTTATTATATTTTAATTCGGCTATAAGCGGACTTTCCCAAAAAAAGCTTAAGCCTTACTCCGCTTTTTTTTCAAGAACTATAAAAAGATTCAATAACGGCATTATCAAGATCATTGCCGGCTCTACTCATACTTAAAACCAAATTATGATTTTTGCAAAAAGTTTTCCAAGCGTTAGGAGTAAATTGGCTTTTTTAATCCGAATGAATAATTGCTTGTTTTCTATGCTTCCTACGCAATGCCGCCATTAAAAGAGCGTATAAAACAAGTCGCTTGACGAGCATACAACAAGTATTCCATATAGGGCGCTACGGGACTTTGAACCGCTACAAAAGCAGGAAATAAATTGATAGATTAATCAATTTGAACTTGAATAGTCGCGTAAAAACTTATTTTTATTCTTGACTAATTTTTTTTTTTATAATTTATACGCCCTTTACGTTTAAAATTGAGGATTGGTTTTTTAAACAATAATAAATTTGTAAGATATTAACAATACAATACGGATTTACAGATTGTTGTATTTCGGTATTGTTTTAACTTAACATATTGATAATTATAATGAAGATGAAATTTTTAATAAAAAAACTTCCAAATAAACTCGGATAGCTCCGGCGCCGCCCGCGTTTATATTTTAAGCCGCGGGTTTTCAGCACTCTAAAAGACGGATTTCATTATGCCTCCTTTTTTGAAATATATATTAGGGGATAATTATTTTATTATTAGTTGTAAGAGAATAGAAAAGAGAAACAATTTATGAAAAACGAAATTCAAAAGGTCAGGAATATTGGCATAAGCGCTCACATTGATTCCGGCAAAACGACTCTTACGGAGAGGATACTTTTTTATACCGATAGGATTCATGCAATTCACGACGTAAAAGGTAAAGACGGAGTAGGCGCTACAATGGATTCTATGGAGCTTGAAAAAGAACGTGGAATTACAATAGCTTCCGCTGCAACTTATTGCCAATGGGACGGTTATGAAGTTAATATAATAGATACTCCCGGTCATGTGGATTTTACAATAGAGGTTGAAAGATCCTTGCGGGTTTTAGACGGCGCAATTTTTGTTTTGTGCGCTGTAGGGGGAGTACAGTCTCAATCGATTACCGTAGATCAGCAGATGAAAAGGTATAAAGTTCCTTCTATTGCTTTTATTAATAAATGCGATAGAAGCGGAGCAGCGCCTTTTAGAGCAATAAAGCAGCTTAAAGAAAAATTAGGGCATAATGCGGTCGCTTTGCAAATACCTATAGGGCTTGAAGCGGATATTAAAGGAGTTATTGACCTTATAAAGATGAAGGCTATATATTTTGAAGGCGCAAACGGCGAACAACTTCGGATAGAAGATATTCCGGAAAATTTTATTGCGGAAGCGGAAGCAAAAAGAGAAGATATTATTGACGCCGCCTCTATGTTTTCGGATCAGCTTACCGAAGCGGCTCTTGAAGACAGGGTAACCGACGCTCTTTTGATAGACGCTATAAGAATTGGAACGTTACGCCGCGAATTAACGCCCGTATTAATGGGGACCGCGTATAAAAATAAAGGGGTGCAACCGTTGCTTGACGCAGTTGGTTATTACCTGCCGTCTCCGGACGAGATTAAAAACGAAGCTTTGGATATGGATAATAACGAAATACCGATCGAGCTTCAAGCGGATGTAAACAAGCCTTTGGTAGCTTATGCTTTTAAACTTGAAGACGGAAGATACGGGCAGCTTACTTATGTAAGAGTTTATCAGGGAAAGCTTACAAAAGGGGATATGCTGTTTAATATAAGGGTAGGAAAAAAGATTAAAATAGGCAGACTCGTAAAGCTGCATTCAAACCAGATGGAAGATGTGGAGGTTATAAATGCGGGGCATATAGGCGCCTTGTTCGGCATAGAATGCTCTTCCGGAGACACTTTTGTTTCGCAAGGCTTGAATTTTTCTATGACTTCTATGTATGTTCCGGAGCCTGTAATTTCTCTTGCAATATCTGCCAAGGATAATAAAAATCAGATTAACATGTCCAAAGCCTTAAACAGATTTACCAAAGAAGATCCTACCTTTAAAACATTTGTAAATCAGGAAACAGGCGAAACTATTATAGAGGGCATGGGAGAGCTGCATCTTGAGGTATATATTGAAAGAATGCGCAGAGAATACGGAGCGGAAATAACTACCGGAAAGCCTCAGGTTGCATATAAAGAAACAATTACACGAAAAGCCGCGTTTAATTATGTTCATAAAAAACAAACCGGCGGCGCGGGGCAGTTCGGAAGAGTATCGGGATGGATGGAGCCTGTAGCTGACGAAGAATTTATTTTTGATAATCAGATTAAAGGCGGATCAATACCTATTCAGTTTATTCCTGCTTGCGAAAAGGGATTTAAAGAGTCTATGAAAAGCGGGCCAAAGAAAAAATTTCCCGTTACGGGCGTTAAGATTGTAATAAACGACGGAGCATCTCATGCTGTGGATTCCAGCGAAATGGCTTTTCAGGCTGCGGCAAGAGGAGCTTTTTTAGAAGGATACGCCAAAGCTTCTCCTATAATATTGGAGCCTATAATGAAGGTTGTAGCGGAAAGCCCGGCGGAGTATCAAGGCCCTGTAATAGGAAGTTTAAATCAAAGGCGAGGCATTATAATAGGTTCCCATGACGAAGGAGCTTTCTGCTTTATAGAAGCGCAGGTTCCGCTATCCGAGATGTTCGGATATTCTACGGTATTGCGATCTCTTACAAAAGGAACGGCTCAATTTACAATGGAGTTTACAACTTACAGAAAAATCGCCGAAGATATGGTCTAACGGCAAAAGACAACCAAACGAGTAAAGGGAAAGGGATTTCTCGCTTCGCTTCCCATAACAAAGATAAAACAGCGATATTAAAATGAGGTGCAAGATTAACCGGTATACTCTTTTTGGTTTTTACGCAATAATATTATGGAGTTCGAACATTGCGCTTATTCGTAGTATTTCGGAACAGATGGGACCGATTATAGGGGGAGGCGCCGCATGTATTGCGGGAGGCGTTATTACGGTAAGCAGGCTTATTTTAAAAAAGAGTTTGTTAAAACGTATAAAAGAGGTGCCTTTAAATTATTTATTCGGTTGCGGCGGGCTTTTTTTAATTTATACTCTCTCTTTATTTCTTGCCGTAGGGCTTGCCCATAGCAGAGCCCAATCGATAGAGCTTGGGCTTGTCAATTATATGTGGCCTCCGCTTACCATTGTATTTTCTATATTTTTTTTATCAATTAAAGCGAATTATAAACTTATACCCGGAACGTTTTTTGCGCTTTTCGGAATTTTTTTGGTTATAAATAGCAATGGTTCGATTTCACTTGCATCTTTTGCCGAAAATTTTATGAGCAATCCTGCGGCTTATATTTTCGGATTTATAGCCGCTATAACTTGGGCATTATATTCTAATTTGGCAAGACTTTGGGGCGAGCCAAAGGCGATAGGAGTAGTTCCTTTATTTGTCTTGATAACCGGCATAGTTCTTACTATAATCGGAGCGTTAATGACAGGTATAAATCATTTTGAAATCAAAACCGTAGCCGAAATATTGATATTCGGTTTAATTACGGTATGTTCTTATGTTTTATGGGATATGGCGATGCTGCAAGGGGAGGTTATACTTGTCGCCTCTTGCGCTTATTTTATCCCTTTTTTTTCAACTGTAATAAGTTGTATTTATTTGAAAATTATACCAGGAATAAATGTTTGGGGCGGCTGCGTTTTTATTATAGCCGGTTCGCTTTTAAGCTGGCGTTCCGTTACGGGAAAGGAATCTTATAAAAAATGACAGATAATAATCTTGTTTTTAAAAGTCCGATTGAACTTTTGGGAAATATATTCGAAAATCCGACTTTCGGAGCGGTCTTGGCAAGAGCGGGGGTAGGCAAAACCGCTTTTTTAGTTCAAATAGCCATTGACGGACTTTTAAAAGGTAAAAAAACGCTTCATGTAACCATAGGCGATTCATTAGAGAAGGCGTCTCTTTGGTATGAAGAGGCGTTTAAAAGTATTGCGGGAATTTCCGGTATAAAATGGCGTGATGCCGAAGCAGTTTTTGAAGGATTTCTTCCGAAAAGATTTATTATGGCTTTTAAAGCGGAGCGGTTCGGGATGTCAATTTTTATGGAAAGGCTTTTTGAGCTTATCCAACAAAATATATTTAGGCCGGACTTGGTAATAATAGACGGCTTTTCTTTTAACAACGAAGCAAAAGAATTGGAGGAGTTTAAAAAGTTTGCAGAAGAAAAAAAACTTCAAATTTGGTTTGCTTTGCTGACTCATAGAAGCAAAAAAATGCCGGATATATCTTCGGAAGGGTTGAAAACTTTTGAAAAAGTGGTATTACTGAAACCGGATAATGTCGTTAATGTCGAAATATTAAAAGGAATTTTGGATAAAGATAAAAAGTTAATTTTGGATCCTTCTACAATGTTGCTTACAAAAGGATAAGCAATATAGTAAAAGATATGATCATATAAAAAGAGATATTATAAACAAGGTTTTTTATTTATTCGATTAAACGAAATAGTATGATTAAGACTTGGAATTCACCGAGACGCTGCCTCCATGTCTCTTATGATTAATTATAACCATATAAAACAATTGTAACTATCAGATTAACAAAAAGAAATGAGAAAAAAACGTTTTGTATATTCGTTAATAATTTTTGTATTGTTTTTTATCTGTATGCATAGTTTCGCGTATGCCGATAGCATAAGCAGGCTGCTTGGAAAAAACGATGCGGTGTTAATAGGGACCGACGCGGGAAAAATTTTATATAAAAAAAATATTTATCAAAAATTGGTCCCAGCCTCCTCTTTAAAGGTTATAACCGCTCTTGCCGCAATAAATTATTTTGGAGAAGATTTTTATTTTAAAACTGATTTTTATGTTACCAACGATAATAATCTTAAAGTAAAAGGTTACGGCGATCCGTTTTTAATTTCTCAAGCTATAGATGACGCGACTTCCGATGTTGCAAAAAAAATCAATTCTATAAATGATGTTATATTAGACGTCTCATATTTTAAGCCCGCCGAAATCAACGGGAACGGAAAATCTTTTCATGCCTATGAATCGCTTAACGGCGCTTTATGCGCTAATTTTAACAGCATAACCTTCAAAAAAAAGGGAAAAGGATATATAAGCGCGGAAGCGCAGACTCCTCTTTTGCCTTTTGTTATGGATCGTGTAATCTCGTCTGGAATGACCAAAGGAAGAATTAGCCTTACTCCCGATTACGATAAAAACGCAATTTATGCGGGGAAACTTTTAGGTTATTTTTTAAAAAAACATCACTGCAATATAAGAGGAAAAGTTAAACTCGGAGAAATAAACAGCGCTAAAGATGAACTTATTCATACTTTTTATTCTCCTTATTCCTTAAATAAAGTTATAAGATATATGCTTTATTATTCAAATAATTATGTTGCAAATCAGTTGTTTTTGGCTACAGGGGCAAAAAAGTACGGCTCGCCCGCAGACTTGGAAAAAGGAGCAAAAGCAATATATGAATATTTGGGAACAAGCGGACTCAAAATAGACGAAGGGTCGGGATTGTCTCGGGAAAACGGAGTATCCGCCGCAAAGATGTATCGTATACTGCTTAAATTTTTTCCTTATTATAAACTTATGAAGAAGCGGGGAAATGATTATTATAAAACAGGCACACTTAACGGAGTAAGAGCGCGGATAGGATATTTAAAGAAAAAAGATAAGCTTTTCCCTTATGTTATAATTTTAAATGATAATTGGGGAAATATATATAAGGTTATAAAGGCAGTTAGAAATAAGATCGGTTGATAAAGATTTTAAATTAGTAGTTTGCCGGTTTGCTGCATCGCTTAAAAGATTTGTTCATCCTCGCAATAATTTTTATATTGCTACGGTTAAGTCTTTTTGCCTTGCAAGCGAACAAACCATTTTATTATCCCGCAAAATTTAATCATACTTTTGTGCGGTCAACTTTTTGTGAACGCCTGATATTTTAAAGCGTTGTAATCGCTTCTATTTAAAGAAGGGGCTATATTATTGCTTGAAATAAAAGCGTAAGCGCTATGATTATGGATAGATTCAAAATTTTCAGCGCTTAGGGTAAACCATGTGATATTTTTATCCTTTTTTAATTTTTGCGCTATATCTCTTACTATATCTTCTACAAATTTTGGGTTGTCAAATGCTTTTTCGGTTACATATTTTTCATCTTTTCTTTTTAAAACCGAAAAAACTTCGCATGATGCCTCATTTTCCACAAGCTCTATTAAATCTTCAATCCATATAAATTTTTTAAATCTTATACTTAAATGGACTTCGCCTCTTTGATTATGCGCTCCGTTTTCGCTTATTTCTTTTGAGCAAGGACATACAGACGATATAGGAACAAAAACTTCGGATACAAGATCGATATTTCCTTGCGGATCGCTTGAGCCGTTTATTTGACAGGTATAATTCATTAAACCGGCAGTCCCGCTTACAGGAGCTTTTTTTTCTATAAAATAAGGGAAAGATATTTCAACATGAGAAGCGTCCGCATTCAATTGCTTTTTCATATCTTCCAAAATATTTGAAAACGCGGATAAGGAAATTTTTGTTCTGAACATTTGAAGCATTTCTACAAAACGGCTCATATGCGTTCCCTTATGGTCGTGAGGCAGATCAACATACATATTGATATTGGCGATTGTGTTTTGATAACCTTTTGTTCTATCCAAAACTCGTACAGGATATTTAAGGTTTTTTATTCCTACCTTATCTATAGGAATTTTTCTGTTATCATATCGTTTTTGAACGTCTATCATTTTTTTATACTGTGTTTTGTTCGGTTCCTTCTTCTTGAAGCCTGATTTTTCTTGAAGCTATCTCCCGTAAAGATATAACAATATCCTCATTCTTCGTAGAGGTTATAAGAAATTCGGAACCGTCTCTTATCTGTTTGACACGCTCGCATACCGTATTTACCAGTTTAAAACGGTTCGGTATCTGCTTCAAACAATCTTCTATCGTAATTCTTGCCATAATATTAAATTCCTTTTATTTTTTAATGTTGCTGGCAGCGTCAATATTTCAAAAGAATAAAAAAAACAATATATTTTTTTAATAAGGCGCAAAATATATAGATACAAAGGGAGAAACGGACATAGTTGACATTTCCGCCTTCTCTTTGGTTTTACTATTTATTAATATTACTTATCTGGCTTTTTGGCAATGTCTAAACTTACGTCTTTGGCGCTTTGCAACTCATTTTCTTTTAATGTATTGATTTTTTATTATAAAAAAAATAATATTAGCAAAAAATAAATTAATACCAGCATTAGGATGAAATCATAAATATAATAACGGTAAATATATCGTTTTAAGAAAATTTTATCGAACAAATTGATTCTATCGCAAAGCCAGCCTCTTTAAGCCGAGCCGAATTATTGCGGCAAGCGGCGCGGTTATACATACAACTTAAAATTAATTCTAACCGGCGTATCCGATAGTTAGAAACAGAGAAAACAGGAATAAAATAACCCATGAGTAAAGATATACCCCCGATTCCAACGCTTCCCAAAGAGATTAAGGATGCTGTGGATAAGGAAAAGCTGGCGGTTTTTTTTGGAGCCGGAGTTTCAAAAATAATAGGCTGTAAGGGGTGGGACGGGCTTGTAAAAGATATTGTAAAAAAATGTTATTCGGAAAGTTTTATAAATTATAAGGAAAAAGAGACGCTTCTTGCAGATAAGGATTACAAAAAGGTTATTACCATCTGTTTTGAAATATTAAAGGAAAATAAATGTAAAAATTATTTTTATGACGAATTAGAAAAAGCGCTTATAGGAGACGAAGAACTTCTTAATTCAAAAAATATAAAAAATATATATGAAGAACTTTATAGGTTACGCGGGCTTTTTATTACGACTAATGCCGACAAATATTTGGACGATAAATTTGAAAGCAATAATAACCTGATTTATAAATTTGATGAAAAAGATTTTAATAATTCTAATATCTATCCGATTGACCGCACGAAATTATATCGTATACATGGTTCAATTAAGAAGCCGGAATCTTTGGTTTTTAAAGTGGATCAGTATATATCCCGCTATAGAAATAAAAAATTCAGAGAATTTTTAACCAAAATATTTAGCGGCTATACGATTCTATTTATAGGATACGGATTATCGGAGTTTGAGCTGCTTGATTTTATGATAGAAAGGTTTGCCTCCGAACAAGAATATAAGGCGAAAGATAATAAGCGGGTATCAAGACGTTTTATTCTTCTCGGCTTTTATAAAGGCGAAGAGAATATAGTTGAAATGGAACAAAAGTATTATAAAAAGCTCGGTATTGATATTGTGCCTTACTTGAAGGATGAGAAAGGATACGAACAGCTTTATGATATAATAGAAAGATGGAATAAGGAGATAAATGAGATTTCGCGTTATCTATTTGATTCTGATCATTATATTAAAGAAGCGATTGAAAGTTTTAGTTCGGATAAGATTGACAAAGTATTTCAGATGATAAGCGATCAACCGAATAATAAGCTTGAAAATTTATTTTTTAAAAAACTTGCGGTTTGTCAAAATCCGTCTCCTTGGCTTAAACCTTTGAAAGAGAAAGGATATTTTAATCCTGCAAATAATCCTCCTCCAAAAGAAAAAGAGAAAGGAAGCTTTTATATTCCTTATTGGAACATTCTCGGCTATTTGGAAAATGCGGCTTCAAAAAATCCGGAAGAGACAGCGGCGGATATTCTTAGTATAGCAGAGGCTATAATTGATTATCGGAATGAAACAGGCGAAAGAACCGACAATTATCATACCGACAATGCAATTATAAAAATACTCTTTTTGCTTCAAATCGAAAATATAAAAGATAAGCATATTGATTTTATAGGCGAGGCTCTTAAAACAAAATGGGATAACAGCATTGTTTTTATAAGAATTTATAGGACGGTTTTCCCTAATATTATTAAAAACAAGGCGAATAAACTGCTTTTAAAACTGATGGATATAATCCTTGAGTATCGAAAAATTACAGGAGCGAAAACAGGGATAACCAAATATGTTTCTATAGTAGGAAGTTATCTTGCTGATATTTTGGAAGAGTATCAAACCGATATTTTAAATATATGCGGTATAGAAGCCGCGAAAATAGCGATTGATAAAATACGCGCTATTGCAAACGAAGATAGAAGTAAGTTTAGTCAATTCGCAATATTTGAAATAGAAAATAAATCTGACTACTTATCAAACATATACGACATTCAATTGGTTTATTTTGTAAGAGATATATTTAAAAAGTCCGCCCCGTTAACAATGAAACAGGAGATAAAAAAGCTTATAAAAGGGGATTATCCTATTTTAAAAAGGATAGCGATTTATCTGATTGATATTAATTACCAAAATTTAAAAGAGTCCTTTTGGGATTGGAAAGAAAATCCGATTAATCAGATACAGCTTAAACATGAATTGTATAACCTATTGAACAATAACTGCCGGAATTTTTCAAAAGATCAGATCAAGCAAGTAATAGGTTGGATTGAATCCTCCGATTATTCGCAGGAATATAAAAAAAGTTGGCTTGAATCTATGTTGGATACGGGCGATTCCGCTCTTCAAAAAGCTTATGATAATAAGAGATGCAAAGCTTATTATCCGGGTTTTAACGGGTCTTTCGAAACTTGGACAGGATATATAAGCCCTATAGAAAAAATTGAACTGCTTACCAAATCAAATAAAAATATAGCAAAATATTTTATTGATTATAAAGAAGCGGCTGATAAGGCGTGTAAAGAGGGTTTGATAAGAGAGTTTAAGGCTTCGGTATCCGAACTTCCCAATAAATTTACAGATAATATAAAACCTTTTTTATCCGTTCCTTATCGTTATCAAGCGGCATTACTTACGGGCTTGTCCGAAACATCCACAGATAAAGAGAATAAAAATTTTGATTCGAATAACGTTTTTGATTTTATCTTACAAATACTTCAAGATAAAAAGTTTTGGAATAAAAGTAAAGATATTAAAAGTCATCTTATTGCAAGCATAATAGATTTTATTAAATATTATGTTAATAACAAAGATAATGATAAGCTTTTTATAAAAGCCGAAAACATTTTGTTATGTATGGCGGAAAAAACAGAGACTATGAAAGAAATTTATCAAATAATAACGGATAAAATTATTATTGATAATTTTTTATTTTCAATAAAAGGCAAAATATTTTCGGCTATGCTTGATTATTCTATCAGATATGCCAATTTGTTTAAACGCAATGACAAAGAAAAATGGACTAAAAATATAAAGCAATATTTTGATAAAATGCTTTCAAAGTCCGAACCGCATATTGATTTTTTTGCAATACTCGGCGTATATTCCGAAACTCTATATGCTTTAGACAAAGAATGGTTTGAAGATAATATAAACCTTATATTTCAAAAAAATAATGAGAAGAATTGGGAAGTCGCTTTTACAGGGTATCTTCTGCATTCTCATAAGAAAGGATTTTTCAAACAAATTTATTTAATTGTAAAAAAGAATGAGCATTACGCAAAAGCAATAAAAACCGAATTTGCTGATAGCTTTGAGAGAAATTTTACGGGGCATATCTGTTGTGGTTATTTATATGATTTTGAAAAATTAGAAGATGAAACAAGTTTGATTTGTCAAATGCTTAAAAACGAAAAGTTAAGCCATCTTTCTGAAACGATAGATTTTTTTGATATACGGCGAAAAAAAAACGACGATAAGTCTATAATAAAAATAAGAGAGAGAATAAAACCTCTTTGGGCAAAGATGCTTAACTTATTAAAAGATAATGATAAATCGGAATATAAAGAAATAACAGCCTCTTTGTCGGAGTGGTTATTTATAATAGACAAAATAGATGACGACATATCGAAATGGTTAGAAATATCCATAGACGCTATGGACGATGTTCATAATATTAACAATATTATTTTCCATTTCATAGATTCGCTTTCGAAACATGCCGAAAAAACGCCTCGAAGGGTAGGAAAAATTTATCTTTATATGCTTAATAAAGAGATATACCCTGATTCTAAAAAAGATAAGATTGAAAATATAGTTAATAAATTATACTATAAAGGAGAAAAAGAGCCTGCCGATAGAATATGTAATTTATATCTTTCGCGGGGTTACGATTTTTTGAAACTGGTATATAAAAAAAATAATCAAAATTATTGATAATAAAACAGATTGCCGTTTAATTCGTTTTTTTAATGAAAAACTATAAAATTTTATGCTAACATAATACAAGCTAATATAAAAAATAAAGATAACAAGCGAAATAGGAAGATTATATGAGCAAATTGCTTTTTAAACTAAAATAAAGCTTTAAAATAATATATAGTCGCTTCTTTTGCTATTTGCCATTTTAGTAAAATAAGTCTAAAAGAAATCTTTTTAAAAACATAGGAACTCTTTGTTTCTGAAACATTGTTGATAATAAAAAAAAGGGAGCAAATATTATTTGCGCCAGCGTAGCTCAGCTGGTAGAGCTACTGATTTGTAATCAGTGGGTCGGGGGTTCAAGTCCCTCCGCTGGCTTTTACGATGGTGGGGTTCCCGAGTGGTCAAAGGGAACAGACTGTAAATCTGTCGGCGAAGCCTTCGGAGGTTCAAATCCTCCCCCCACCACCATAAAAATCTATTATAAGTCTTATGTAGGAGATTATTAGCTTTAGGATAAAGTCGTTTATACTACATGACTTCCCGCGATTATTCGCTTTTCATGTAATGTATATTAATTAAGCAGATAGGTATGCGAAATTAAAAAAATACTGTTTCCCACTGCGGGAGTAGCTCAGTTGGTAGAGCTTCAGCCTTCCAAGCTGAATGTCGCGAGTTCGAGTCTCGTCTCCCGCTCCATTTTTTTTTAAGTTTAGTCAGCGCCCGCGTAGCTCAGTCGGTAGAGCGCTTCCTTGGTAAGGAAGAGGTTCACCGGTTCAATTCCGGTCGCGGGCTTCCGAAATAAGGAATCCAAATTTAGGGAGGATAATTAAAGATGGCAAAGGATAAATGGAGGATAATTAAAGATGGCAAAGGATAAATTTGAGAGGACAAAGCCGCATATTAATGTAGGCACAATAGGTCATATAGATCATGGCAAGACGACGCTTACGGCGGCGATTACGAAGCATAGCGCTTTAAAGGGATTAGCGAGTTTTATTCCGTTTGATCAGATAGACAAAGCGCCGGAGGAAAAAGAGAGAGGAATAACAATAGCTACGGCTCATGTTGAATATGAGAGCGCTAATAGGCATTATGCTCATGTAGATTGTCCCGGTCATGCCGATTACATAAAGAACATGATAACAGGGGCGGCTCAGATGGACGGGGCTATACTTGTAGTAGGCGCAGACGACGGTCCGATGCCTCAGACGCGAGAGCATATACTTCTTGCGCGCCAGGTAGGGGTTCCTCGGATAGTAGTATTTTTAAATAAATGCGATATGGTTGACGACGAGGAGCTAATTGAGTTGGTAGAGTTGGAGCTTCGGGAGCTTTTAAGCAAATATGAGTTTGACGGGGATAATACGCCGATAATACAGGGCAGCGCTTTAAAGGCATTGGAAAGCGACGATTCTAATAGCGAAGAGTCCAAATGCATATTTGAGTTATTAGACGCTATAGATACTCATATACCTGAGCCGGATAGGGATATAGACAAGCCGTTTTTAATGCCGGTAGAGGACGTATTCAGCATATCAGGCAGGGGTACGGTTGTAACGGGGAGAGTTGATCGCGGTATAATAAAGGTAGGCGAAGAGGTAGAGATAGTAGGGATAAGAGAGACATCTAATACTGTATGCACCGGAGTTGAGATGTTCCGCAAGCTTTTAGACGAAGGTAGGGCAGGCGATAACATAGGAGTATTATTAAGAGGGACTAAAAGGACGGACGTGGAGAGAGGTCAGGTAGTGGCGGCGCCTAAGTCAATTACTCCTCATACCAAGTTTGAAGCGGAAGTATATGTATTAAGTAAAGAGGAAGGCGGGCGTCATACGCCGTTTTTTAAGGGGTACAGGCCTCAGTTTTATTTTAGGACAACAGACGTAACCGGAGTTGTAGAATTGCCCGAAGGCGTTGAGATGATAATGCCGGGGGATAACATATCCATAGTAGGCGAATTGATAACTCCGATAGCAATGGAAGAAGGATTAAGATTTGCCATACGCGAAGGCGGCAGAACAGTAGGCGCCGGCGTCGTAAGCAAAATAATCGCGTAA
>JAFDMD010000147.1 GCA_019306185.1 Deltaproteobacteria bacterium | reverse complement strand
GTACTGCTGATATGGACACGCTCGTCGGAGCCTGCGCCGTTATGGAAGGTTATGTCTCTGGAAGCGTTGGGGTCCAAAGACAGATCTATCACTATTGCCGATGCTTCCGAATCTGCATCTACATACGTTACCGTAGTTTTTCCAGTTGTTACGCTTGTTGTGGTCGTGTTCATACTGCCGGTAAAAGCTTCAAGAGCATTCGCATCAAAATATCCGTTTGCTCCTGTTAAATCTATGCCGTCCGATTCAAGCATCCAGTCTCCCGAATTCCCTGTTATATCGTTAGATATGGCGACGTTTATTCCTTTGCCTACAAAGCTTTCTACGCTTGTTTCAACCGAGTCCGCTACGCTACAGGCAAGAAAATCTATGCGCCCGTTTTCTGTCATTAAATCGGCAAGTCCGTTAAAAAAGGCTTGCTGCTCCGCGTCCGTATTTAGAGATTCTGCGGTTACGGTTTCTTCCGCTGTAAGCTGTATGCCTCCGCTGCCGTCGTCATGAGTTGCGAAACTTATGACGTCTATGGAACCGTCGGAAGCCTCCCCGATATCTGCCAGCAGGTCGGTAAGGTTATCCGTATCCGGATCATAGGTTATAACTTCAACATTCTCGTCAACCGCCGCGGCAAGATCAGCATAATCGTTCACCCCTTCGGAAATTACAAGTATTTCCGGAACCGGGCTTACAGCGTTCAGCATAATTCGGTTTTCCAATTTAAAGATATGTTTTAACATCTTTATCGCCTCCTTGTTAGAATTAAACCTACTCTATTATAAGCTCGACTCTTCGATTTTTCAAATGTTTTTTGGAGGCCGGATCTTTAGAGCCGAACCAAGCAGTTGTTATTCTTTTGGAGATTAAGCCTTTGGAAACGAGGTATTGTTTTATAACCGCGGAACGTTTTTTAGAAAGCTCCACATTATATTTTTCGTATTTCTCTTTATTAATCCCTTTTCTTATATCTCCGGTATATCCTTGTATCTTTATTTTTGAAGCCGCATCCTGTTTTATTTGAGATACTACTTTATCTAATATAGGATAGTATTTGGTTTTAAGATCCGCTTTTCCGAAATCGAAATATATATATACGGTTTTTACGCTTTCTTTTTTCGGTTTTACAACTACCGGAGCGCCGCAGTTTTTATTAGTATAGTAACCGCTCCATTTGTCATAATCTATGCCGAGAGTAACCGCAAGCGTAGCAAATGAATCTAACATATGAGCCAAAGATTCGTCTCTTCCGAGTTTTGCGGTAAATCTTTCTATGGAACGCTCTACCATATCCGCGTCGCATAACATGCCGGCTTTATGATATTCCGCGCCTATTCTTACTATATCTTCATGATTTGTATAAAAATCGTTGAAATAGTTGAAGGTTTTCTTTTTGATTGCAAAATCGTGCAAAGCAAGACGCAGCTGAGTCATAATTGCCGCTGTAAGTTCTATTCTTTTGGTTTGAGCCGCCGCTATGTTTTTCTTTTGGGCTTTTTTTGCATAATATTTTGCGGGAAGTCCGAATATATCCCATGCAAGGTTTGCTCCGACCGTACTCCAAGAGTTGTTAACAAGAAAATCGTTTGAATTGTAAAGTTGAACCGCGTCGAATCTGAGACCCGGAAGCATTCTTAAAAGCAGAGCTTTTGCTTCCTGTTTTTGTATTTGCAATTCAATATCCGTAGCAAATAGTTCGGGACGATTTTTTAAAGCAACATCTTCCAGTTCGTTTACATTTAAGTTTTTAGGTTCCGGAAGGTTTGTTACAAAGCATTCTACGTCCGCATCGGCAAGTTTAAAAGCTATAGCGGGGCTAATTCCCATAAGTCGGGCAAGTTCAATTCTTGCGGCTTCCAACTGAGCTTGTATTTCGGTTGTTTTTATGGACAGCTCAATAATTTTGTTTTCCGCTTCTTTTAAAGCTATGGGAGAAACTCTTTTTTCGTTAACCGCTTTTTGAATTACGTTTTTGTATTCATTAAGCATTTGTTCCACTTTTGGAATTCTTTCCAGATTTTTGTCTGCTATAACGGCTTTCCAATAAGCGGAGAATACTTTTGCGGTAAGTCTTTGAGTTTGACGATCGGTTTCTATATCTTTAATAACCGCGCCCATGGCTTTCTGTTTTGCTTTGATATAGGTAAGCCCGAAATCCAGAACATTCCAAGAAAGTTTTATATTTCCGGAAAATATTTCTTTGTCGTCGGAAACGGTAAGCGTTCTTGCAGCGCCGTCCTGATCAACTTTTATTTGTCCGTACGGTTCCATTGTATCAGGATTAACATATTTGTAATAGGATATGTCATATTCGCTTCGTCGAACAATGTCACCTTCCAAGTTAAGCATAGGCAGCATTTTTAATTTTTCGGACACTACTTTTTCATCTGCCGCATCTTTTAAAATTCTGTTTACCCTAAGCTCAAGGTTATTGTTTATGCTTATCTTAATAGCGTCGTCTAAGGTTAAGGGTTTGTCTTGTTTTACGTCAAGCATTTTAGTAAGCAATGCTTTGTCTTCTTTAAGAGCGGCTTGTCGGTCTTTTGCAAAATTCGGTTTATAATCGATAGCGCAAGCCGAAAGCATAAAACAAGATATAGCCAACAGAATTACAGTCTTAATCCCGATTCTACTTATTATCTTTTTCATTAAACCTCCTAATAAAAATTTACAGTTCTTTTTGGCGCAATTTTCTATACTTGCTATTTAGCTTTAGCGCCTTGTTATGTTTTTAAATTATTTCCTTTATTTTTAACATTTTTCATCTTTTTTTATTGCCGTTTTTTATTTGACCTCCTTTTTTATGTTTAAGTTTGTTTTCGTTATAAAAATATCGCTTAACATTTTTATAACGAAAATCATTCTATTTTATAAGCTTTTTCCCGCGCTTTTTAAAATAACAATATAGCAAGGGGAAAAAGCGCTTTTAATTAGGTTTGTCGATTTTTTTGAAATTATTAAATAGGCTTTCCTGCTTTTTCATTATTTGCGCTTGTATAACCATAAACTCGTCGTCCGTAATTGCGTCGTCCGGAGTATCCGGAGCGATTGAATCGAAAAAGGTCATTTCGTTGCCTTTATAATTTATATCCGCTTCTAAATTGATAGAATCGACATTGTTGGAAATGTCAAGAAAGTAGTTTCCGGTATTGGTATAGTCGGAAACATTTCTATTTGTTTCCGACATATCCGAAATCGCCGAATTGTCAATAGAAAGTTTGCTTAAAGCTAATAGATAATCGCCTTCCGGAATAATTTTATTATTGTTATGACCTTCATATTCTTCTATCCGAGGAGTAAAAGAATCCGAATTGTTTATTGTGTTGTCGTTTGCAAGAGAATTTTCGGCGTTATTTTGATATAAATTTCTATAAGAGGAGATAGAGAAAATATCCGTTTCGGAAGCTCCGTTAAGGAAGCTTGTAGTTTTCATAGAAATTTCGCTATATTCTACGGAGGCGCTTAAGGTGTTTGACGAGTTTATATTATAGTCTATAAAATTCAATTCGTTCATTTTGTTTTCAGATAATTCCACTATAGCGTTAATATCTATTTCGTTCATTATTTGAGGGCTTATCCAATATAACCCATCGTTATTAAAGGATATATCAAGAGGCTCTACTATCGGGAGATCCGGCGGCTTTACCGTCATATCGGGAATTATTCCCGCTTGTGGATTTCTTGCCTGAGAATCGGTAAGATTAGCAGCGATAGAGTCGTGCGGAACTTCGATTGGAATATAATCCGGAATCGGAAGTTTTTCTATTATATCAATGGTAATGTTATATGTAAGATCGCTAAAGCGTCCGAGAGTATCGCTTACTTTAAAGGTAATGGTTGCAATATTATCGCCAAGTATATCCGGATTCGGAATGAAAGTCATTTCTTTTATATTGGCAGGATCAAGTATTCCGGTTGATAAGAGCGTATCCTCATATTTAAATTCGCCGTCTCCTACAAAGCTGATTATATCAATTTCGTTTATAGTAGTGTGGGTGGAATCGGGGTCTGTAAATTTAAAATCCGGTTTTTTAAAGGTATAATCATTGCCTACAAGCAGCGTTATGTTTCTATCGGCGGAAATAGGCGGATCGTTGATAACGTCAATGGTAATGTTATAGGGGCTGTCGCTATATAATCCGGCGTCGTCGCTTACTTTAAAGTTAAGGGTCGCGACGTCTGTTCCGTCCCGTAAAGGATTCGGAGTATACACTATTTTGCTTAAGTTAGACGCGTCTATGATAGCTCCGGCATTTAGAGACGTTCCGTTATATGTAAAGGTTCCTTCTCCCGACGTTCCGGTTATTTCCGCTTTGTTAAGATCAATATGGTTAGTATCCGGGTCCTCAAAGTAGAAATCTGATTCGCTAAAAGTATAATTTTCGTCAATTTGAATGGATATGTCTTTATTCGTAGATTCCGGCGGAGCGTTTGTAACGTTTACGTTAAGGTCGTAAGTAGTAGCGCTGAAAAGCCCGGCTTCGTCGCTTACTTTAAAGTTAAGGGTCGCGATGTTTGTTCCTGAATTCGTCGGATCCGGGACATAAGATAATTTGCATAAGTCGGCTTTGTTAATGTCTATTTCTTCGGTTATAGGCGAGCCGTTATAATAGAAGGTTCCTTGTCCGGACGTGGCGGTTACTTTTACTTGGTTAAGTATGTTATGGTTTGTATCGTTGTCCGAAAAAGTAAATTCGTTGCATGTAAAGGTATTGGTTGTATCAATTTGAGTAGTAACGGTTTTATTGGCGGAAGTAGGCGATTCGTTTATAACGTTTATGGTCATTGTATAGGTTGAATCGCTGTAAAGGTTGAAATCGTCGCTTACTTTAAAGGTAAAGGAGGCAATGCCGTTTCC
>JAFDMD010000036.1 GCA_019306185.1 Deltaproteobacteria bacterium | reverse complement strand
TTCTTTATTGATTTCGATTTGAGACCAATTATATTCTTTCCCTTTTTCCTCAATTTTTTGCCAAACATATTTTAAGGTTTCAATCAAAAACCCGCCGCTGCCGCAAGCCGGATCGATAATCAAATCTTTCTCGTCAGGAGCTAATATGTCAACTATCATCTTTACGACGTTTCGCGGGGTAAAAAACTGTCCTTGCCCGCCTTTTAAAGCATGCCCTATAAAAACTTCAAAAGCGTCTGCAATAACATCTCTTTCAGCCTCCATTAAAGAATAATTTTGCAATTCTCCTACAACATAGGCAATCGAATTATCATCCAAGTTAATATCGTCGTTTTTATCTAATACCTCTTGATATGACTTTTTTACTTGAGCAAAAATTTTTAAAATTCTTTTTTTTATATCTGCCGCGCTTTCTTCAATTCCCGCCCTAAAGGAAACAGTATCATTTTGTTTGGTAAATTTCTCATCGTAAATTTTACAAAAAATCAGGTTGATAAGCTGCTGCGCCAAAACTTCGTCTCTTGTAGCTCCGATTGTATTTGCCGCCAAATGATTTCTAATCGCTTTAAATGTGGCTTTTAGGTTATGAGTAGGTTTAAGATCTTTTCTTCTAAATTTTCCAATATCTTTAAGTCGTTGTCCGAATTTTGGAATATTAGGGATTGCTTCAAATTCAATTCTCCCGTTTTTTTCAACTTTTCTTAAAAAAAGTCTTTCCTCTCCGTTAAACCAAACCCCAAGATACGCTTTAGAAAATCTTAAATAATCCTGTAGCTGAGATTTGCCGTCTTTTCTTGTTTTCTTTTTACATTCTACAATAATATGAATATTGTCTTCCGCTTTTTTTTCATTTTGAAAAACCGCAATATCAACAGGATATTCCTTTTTTATATCGGACGGTCTCGCCTTAACCCTAAATTGCGGTTTTGTTTGAATATGCTCTTTAGGGTAATTATAATCTTCAACCAACTGTTTTGCAAAAACTTGAACGGCTTCAATCTCTTCCGGAGTTGCTTTTATTTTTTTACCTGATATAAAATCTTCAATATATCCATCTTTCATTGATCCGCCTCGCTTTTATTTTTCATTTATAATTAACAAAGTAGAAACTCTACATTGCAAAATTTTGTTTACAAAACCTTAAGCAACATAGGAAGAGCGACCATTGTGCCTATCATGCTTCCTATATTCGTAAAGACCACGATCAAAAGTATTCTGGTTATTTTGTTTTTAAAAAAACCTTTTACCGTAAGAATATCTCCCGCAAGGCTTTCGCAGTCTTTCACTTTCGGCTTTCGAGAAAAAGCTTCTACAAGTCCTGATACCCAGCCTGCGGCTATCATCGGGTTTAAAGAGGTTAAAGGCGCGGCTAAAAAGGAGGAGATAATTGTATAAGGATGCCCCATTGCAATAGCCGCTCCTATAGATGCAAAAATTCCGTTTGCAAGTATCCACCAAAGAATCATCTCTTTGCCTGCGGCAAATCCGCCTTTTGAAAAACCTAAAATAAACAAGATAAAAATAAATGCGGGAATCGCCCATTTTAAGAGACTTGCAAAACCGTTTTTTTTCGGCAATATGTCTAATTCTTCTATATTTCGGCTTTTCTCTATATATTTTGTTATGCCCGGAACATGTCCGGCTCCTACTACCGCAATTATCTTATCGCCTGAAGCGTTTCTTATCTTTTCCGCAAGATATTTATCTCTTTCGTCTATTAATATCTCCTTTAAAATCGGCATAGATTTTCCGACCTCTTTTATAAGGTTTTCTAATACGTCCGTTTGCTTCATCTTTTCTATTTCTTCTTCGGTAATATCCTGACTGCTTCCTATGGATAGCGAAAGTTGAAAAACAACCTTTATTTTATTCCATAAACCCATAGACCGCCACGCCCTTGAAAGCGTTGTCCTGATATCTCTATCTGCAAGCCAAATTTTTGCATTTACCAAGTTTGCAGATTCTATTGCTTGCAACATTTCCGCGCCCGGCTTTATATCAAGCTTTGCGGCAATCTTTTTTTGAAAAGATGCCAAAATCAGATTAGAAAGCAATAAAGAGACTTTTTTCTCTTTTATTACCTTTATTATATCCATATCCTGCCAGCCATTTCCGCTTACAATTGTTTTATATCTTGATTCGCACAATTCTATACATACCGTATCAGGCTTATGGTCTTCTATCATATCTCTTACGAGCTCTACGCTTTTTTGAGATATATGAGCAGTTCCTATAAGTATTATATGCTTTCTATCTATAGTAAATTCGGTTATCATTTTTTGTTTCCGTTTTGTATGCTTAAATGTTCTTTTTGAAATATTTTAGATTTGTTAAACGCTATGGCATTATTTGCTTTCCTTTATTTTGTCAATATAAAACAAAGTATAAAAAACAGCCGATAGAAACGAAAAATAAAAAATAGTTCGCTCCGGACAGACAAAAGAAAGGGCGAAGGATTAAATCCTTCCCCCTTTCTTATTAAACGCTTTTGTATAAACTATTTTGCGGCGGCGCGGGCTTTGTCCAACCATTTGTTCCAAGTTTCCTGATTGTTTGCGATCCATTCTTCTGCATGACGGTTTATGTGGCTTTCCGATTTTTCCCCTTCGTTCATTTTGGCGTTTTGAGCGCTAATATCATCTACCGAAAGAGTAAATATTTCAAAGGATTTTTTTGCGGCGGGATTTTTTTTTAAAAAATTTTTATTTGCTACAATCCTAATATCTGCAGTTATAAAACCTAACTTGACGGGATCCGTAGCAGCTCCTTCCACGCCGGATAACGTCATTCGATCTATCGACGCTCTTTGGGATTCTGCGGAATTATTTCGGCGACATTAATCCACATTACGTCTTTGCCGGGCTTTAACTTAAAAATTATCCAATTTGGCAGCCATGTATAAAGAAGAATATGTTCGCCGTTTTTAAAAGCGCCCATAGCAGAGGCTAAACTCGCCTCATAAGATGATGTCGAAACAAGATTTATATGTTGTTTTAAACCATAAACTTTTATATGATGCTTGGTAATATCCAGACATGGCCAGCCCGGCGAGCAGGCTATAAGATCGGCTTTTCCGTCTTTATTTCTATCAAAGGTTTTTTTTACCTCGTCTCGTTTAAAATCTTCTAATGATTTAATGTTATATTTTTCAATTGCATCTTTAGAAGCCATATAGCCTTGTAAACCTCCGGCTTTAACTATATATCCGATTTTTTGGACTTTTTCGTAAAATTTTTTGGTTATATAGCCATCATGATTTGGAAACCAAGCGTTTGCCCAATAATCGATATCGCCTAATATTATAGCGTTATAAAAGATTGAATTTTGTAGGTCTTTGGGAAACTCTACCTTATATCCCACCCTTCCGAACTAATGCTTCCTGAAAATAACCGGTAGTCCAAAGTAGCCCTTGCCGGACGAATCGTTATTCCTTTACCGGGCAGTTTTGGCCCCGTAAGTCCGATAGTTGAAAAAATGAGTATAAAACCTATGGAAATTAATAAAAGTATCATTTTTTTTTTAAACATAATTTCCTCCTTTAATTCCTATTCTCATTCGAGAAGAATGGAACGGATTTTGAAAATCAGAATAAAGCTATAATAAAAAAAGCTTAACGCATTTTTATAAAAAAATACGTTAAGCTTTTTAAGACGTTATACAAACTATTTAACTGCGGCGCGAGCCTCCTCAAGCCATTTGTTCCAAGTTTCCTGATTATTTTTTATCCATTCGTCCGCATGACGACTTATATCTTTATCTGATTTTTCTCCGTCGTTCATTTTAGTGTTTTGAGCATTAATATCATTCAAGGGTATTGTAAATACTTCAAATAATTTTTTTGCGGCGGGATTTTTTCCCAAAAAGCTTTTATTGGCTACAATTCTAATATCGGATACTACAAAACCAAGTTTTATAGGATCCGTAACAGCTCCTTTTACGCCGGATACGGTCATACGATCTACCGCAGATTTTTGAGAATCTTTAGGAATTATTTTCGGAACGTTAATCCACATTACATCTTGCCCCGGTTTTAATTTAAAAATTGTCCAGTTTGGCGCCCATGTATAAAAAAAGATCGGATCGCCGCTTTTAGCGCTTCCCAAAGCGGCTGCCATACCCGCTTCATAAGATGCAGTAACCGGATTGATATGGTCTTCCAGTCCATAAACTTTCATATGATGGGAAATAACGTTTTCGCATCCCCAGCCCGGCGGGCAAGCGGTAAGGTCCGCTTTTCCGTCATTATTTTTATCAAAAGCTTTTTTTACCTCGTCTCGTTTAAAATCGTCTAATGACTTAATATTGTATTTTTCAACTGCATCCTTTGAAACCAAATAACCCTGCAGACCTCCGGATTTAACTACATATCCTAACGGTTGGGCTGTTTCGGAGAAATTTTTGGGCATTTGGCTATCATGGTTAGGAAACCAGCCGTTTGTCCAATAATCTACGTCTCCGAGCGCTACCGATTTGTAAAATATAGGATTCTGCAAATCTTTAGGGGCTTTTACTTCATACCCTAAAGTTTCCAAACCTTTTCGGACTAACGCTTCCTGAAAAAAACCGGTATTCCAAGTCGCTCTTGCGGGCTTAACCGTTATGCCTTTACCAGGCAGGCTTTTGTCCGCGAAAGCTCCTACTGAAAAAATCATCATAAAACTAACGGAAAGTAATAAAATTTTCCTTAACATAAATGTCTCCTTTATTTTTGATTAAAATATCTCTCGCAAAACCATCGTCAATCCAAACAAAATAAAGCCTATTTTACGAGAACCAAATAAGCTTGTACAATACATTGGTAGTCATACAAGGCTATTTTTTTGATGCAAGCGATTGAGTAATTCTATCTAGTATAATCGCCATTAACACTATTCCAATGCCTCCCACTACGGCTCTGCCTATATCGAGGGTATTTAATCCTAATATTACAGGCGAACCAAGCCCGCCTGCTCCTATCATAGAAGCAATAACCACCATAGAAAGCGCCATCATTATGGTTTGGTTTAATCCCGCTAATATTGTAGGCATTGCAAGAGGAATTTGAACTTTAAATAACACCTGCCGTTTGGTGGCGCCGAACGCCTGAGCCGCCTCTATCAGTTCCGGATGCACCTGCCTTATTCCAAGAGAGGTTAAACGTATTATCGGAGGTAGCGAAAATATTATGGTAGCCAAAACTCCGGCTACGTTTCCTACGGAAAAAAGCATTACCATTGGCACAAGATATACAAATGCAGGGGTTGTCTGCATGGCATCTAAAATCGGTCTGATTCCGGCTTCGAATCTATCTCTGCGCCCGGATGTAATCCCTATGGGAACGCCTAATATAACGCAAAAGAGCACTGCGGACAAAACCATCGCCAAGGTTGTCATAGTTTCGCTCCAAAGCCCTAAAAATCCTATAAAAAGCATTGCAAAAGCGGTAAATATCGCCATCCTTATGCCTGTGGACTTCCATGCTATAAGGGCTATGATACCGATCATTAAAATCGGAGGCACGGCATTTAAACCTTTGTCTAATGAAGTTAAAATCTGTTCTACCGGCCATTTTAACGCCTGAAATAGATCTCTGTAATTCCCTACAATCCACTCTACCAAATCGGAAAACCATACATCCAATGGAATTATTTTATCTTGAAACATAATATCTCTTTTCTTTTGTTATCTATATTATAATTATGAAGCTTTGGTTTCGGTTTTATGCAATGTTTTTAAAAACCTGTTTTTTGAAACTACCCCTTTATAAAAATTATCATCATCAACCACAGGTACCGGAAAAGGAGACGAAGCTACAAGCGACAGTATATCTTGCATTGAATCCGTCATTTTTACAGGTTTTGCTTTTTTCAAAAAAGCCTTATTAAGCGGAGAATCCGGTTTGCAGCTTTCCATAGCTTCTTGTAAGGATGCCGACGATACAACGCCTATGAACCGGCGTTGAACATCCAAAACATAAAGAAAATCCCGATCGTAGCCGCTTATCAATTCATGGGTTGCGCGAATGCTTCCTTCTTTGCTTTTTATAATTGTAGGATAAGTATCTCGGACTATATCGCCCGCTTTCATAACATGGGTCGGATCTACGCCTCTGAAAAAAGCTCGTACATAATCATCTGCGGGATTTTGCAAAATTTCGTCCGGCGTTCCTACCTGCACAACCCGTCCGCCTTCCATAATTGCTATTCTATCTCCAATTCTTAAAGCTTCGTCTAAATCGTGAGAAATAAATACTATTGTTCTTTTTTGTTCTTCCTGTAGCGTTAAAAGTTCGTCTTGCATTTCGGTTCGTATTAAAGGGTCTAATGCGGAAAAGGCTTCGTCCATTAATAATATGTCCGGATCGACAGCCAAGCCTCTTGCAAGCCCTACTCTCTGCTGCATTCCGCCGCTTAACTGTTTTGGATATGAACCTTCCCACCCTGATAGACCTACCTGCTCTAAAGCCGCCGCCGCCCGTTTTTTTTGTTTTTTTTCATCAACCTTTGCAAGCGCAAGTCCAAAAGCCGCATTTTCCAAAACCGTTAAATGCGGCATTAATGCAAATGATTGAAATACCATACTCATGTTATGCAGACGAAATTTTACAAGCTGATCGTGGCTCATTGTCGAAACATTTTTACCGTCAACATATACGTCGCCGGCAGTAGGCTCTATTAATCTGTTTAACATTCTAACAACAGTAGATTTGCCGGATCCCGACAACCCCATAACAACAAAAATTTCCCCGTTTTTTACGGAAAAATTTGCATTGTTTACCCCTACCGTCATACCTGTTTTCTCAAATATAGCCTGCTTTTCCATTCCTTGTTCAAGCATTGATAATGCCTGCTTTGGTTTTGAGCCGAATACTTTATAAAGATTTTCAATTACTATTTTATCTTCATTCATTTTTATATGCCTTTATTATTATTTCATCCTTTCTTATAGAGCAAATTAAAACAGTTTCCAAAAAGAAGACAACATTAATATAATGAGCGCCCAATATGAAAATAAGTTGTTTAAAACCGATTAAAAACATTAAACACTCCCTGTTTTTAAGTATTGCTAATATACTTATTACCGTTCCTTGCCTTAAACTTAAGCTTTGCTCCGATATTAGAACATTAATTGAACTGCGAATATAAATCTTCGAGCTTTGGGGGATGTTTAAATAAAAATTGCGAGTTAGAGTAATGGCAACCCAATTATTTTAACAGATTGTTTGCAATTTAAATCTGAAAACGCGCATCATTTTAAATAACGCTATTGTAGTCGTCATTTTTTTTAAATAACTGTTTATTATTATATAATATTATTATTGATTGAAAAATATTTTGAACCGAATATAAATTTAATCATTTTCAAATCGCATTAGACTTACTCCCTCCTCTTCCGCAAAATAGAAAAAAATATTAATACCTAATAAAGCATAGGATAAAAAAAAAACGGCAATATGTCAAATCATAGGAATTAATAAAAGAGAATAAGCGATTGTTAAGAGTTATGAGTTATACATAGTTAAAAAGCCGCATTGGACTTCCCCCCAAAAAGTAGGCAATGGGTAATGGTAAATAATATAAGTTAAAAGAGAAAGGGAAACAATGGACCGGTTTTTATTATATAAAAAGAATGGTGGAGCTGAGGGGGATCGAACCCCTGACCTCATGACTGCCAGTCATGCGCTCTCCCAGCTGAGCTACAGCCCCGTTTAAGAATAAGAAAATTTTTTAATTGGTCTATATCAAAATAATAATATATGTCAATCAAAACCATATAAAAAATTAACGCCCGTTTTGTATATGGCTTCTCTATATTTTATAGTAGGCTTTATACCATGTTATAAAGTTTTTGATTCCCTCTTTTAATAATGTTTTAGGCGCAAAACCGGTTTCTTTGATTAGACTGTCTATATTGGCATAAGTTGCGGGAACGTCTCCGTCCTGAATTTCTATGAATTCTTTTTTTGCTTTTATCCCTATACTCTTTTCTATTGTTTCTATGAATTCCAATAGGGTTACGGGGTTGTTGTTTCCTATATTGTAAAGTCTATAAGGAGCAAAAGAGGAGGAAGAATCCGGAGCGTCTGAATTCCATTCTTTATTTTTTTCGGGTATTTTTTTCATAACCCGAACAATTCCTTCCGTTATATCGTCTATGTATGTGAAATCGCGTTGCATTTTTCCGTAATTAAATACTTTTATCGGTTTTTTTTCTAATATTGCCTTTGTAAATAAGAATAGAGCCATGTCCGGACGCCCCCATGGCCCGTAAACCGTAAAGAATCTTAAGCCGGTGCATGGAAGCTTATAAAGATGGCTGTAAGAATGCGCCATTAATTCGTTCGCTTTTTTTGTTGCGGCGTAAAGCGAAACAGGATGATCTGTGTTATGATTAACCGAAAAAGGCATTTTGGTATTTGCGCCATATACAGAGCTTGAAGAGGCGAATACAAGATGCTGAACGCCGTAATGCCTGCAACCTTCAAGTATATTGGCAAAACCGACAAGATTTGAATTAACGTAGGAATGCGGATTTGTTAAGGAATATCTAACGCCCGCCTGCGCCGCAAGGTTTATTACTGCGTCGTAACTATCTTGCTTAAACGCTTCCGTAATTTGCAGATTGTTCGCTATGTTTATTTTTTTAAAATTAAAATTTTTTTCGGAAAGCAATAGGTTGAGTCTATCTTGTTTAAGGCGCGTATCGTAATAATCGTCTATGTTGTCTATGCCGGTAACATTAAATTTTTCTTGCAATAATTTTTTTGCAAGATGAAAGCCTATAAAACCGGCGGCTCCGGTAATCATTATTTTATTAAATTTGCGATTCATTTTATATTTTCTTATAAAAGTTCGCCGGTTAAATTTGCAATTTCTCCGTTTTATACATTTTTAACCGGCGAACTTCGATTTTTAAAAAGGGGAATAATTCCGCTCCTTTTTATGAATAAATATTTTTAATAAACGGTTTTTATCTAAAGCCGAAATAAAGTAAAAAAACTATTAATCCTTTAAAAAAAGTTGATGATATTCTTCTTCTATAAGATGTTTTTTTAATATTTTATTTATAAATAGAAATATTTCTTCAAGCTCTTCGTCTGCAAGCCTGCCTATTATTCCGTTTATCATTGTATCGTCCGAAAATTTTTGAAGATAGTATATAACCGTTTTTTCGTCCGTTTCCCTATTGAGCCCGAAACCTACCAACCCGTTATACTCTTCTACAAAATTATGGGTATGTTTCGGCATTATTATTCCTCTACTAGGCTAACCTTTTCTATCCTTATCGGAGCTACCGGAACATCCTGATGCTGACCGTAAACGGTAGTAGGAACAGCTTCGATTTTATCTACTATATCAAGTCCTTTTTCCACTGCTCCGAATACGCAATATCCCCATCCCTGCATTGTTTTATTTTGATGATTAAGAAAATCATTATCAACCGTATTTATAAAAAATTGGGCGGTTGCGGAATTAGGATCGTTTGTACGCGCCATAGCTATTGAGCCGCGCAGGTTTTTAAGCCCGTTATCCGCTTCGTTTTGAATTGGAGCAAAGCCGCCTTGTTTTTCTTTAAGTTTTTCGTTTAATCCGCCGCCTTGTATCATAAATCCTTTTATAACCCTATGAAAAACGGTTCCTTCATAAAAACCGGCTTTAACGTATGCGATAAAATTATCGACCGTTTTGGGAGCGGCTTGCGGATTTAGGGTTAATATTATCTCCCCGAGGCTTGTTTTAATATTTACTTTGATTTTTTCGTCGGCTTTAGGCTCTCCTGCAAAGCATGGGATGGGGATTAACGCGATTAATATTATTAATGATAATATTAGAAAGATGATTTTGTTTTCCATAATTGTCTCCTTTTTATAACAATTTTATTTAAATGCTTTCTCCGATTATGATTTAATTAAGGGCTTTCTACTCGCCGCCCTTGCCGAAATAACAAGTAAAAATTATATTTGTTTCTATTTTAATTAAAAGAATCATATAACCCTTTTTTATATATTATCTTGCGGAGGAGGCATAGGATAAATTTTTTCTCCTCCTATTGTGTAGCCGCCGTCTAATTTAATGACGGTTCCGGTTATAAACGGAGCCTCTTTTATTAAAAAAAGAACTGTTTTTACAATATCTTGTATCTTGCCGTAGCGTTTTATCAAGGTATGCTCTTTTATATCCTGTTTCTGTTTTTCGCTTAAAAGCCCCCATCCTCTTGTTTTTTCTCCGTGTCTTGTTTCAAAAAAACCAAGCATTATTTCATTTACTCTTACTTCCGGCGCTCCAAGCCTTGCCCATGTTTCGGTTAAAAGAGATATTCCTCTGTTTGCGGCGGCATATCCGTCGTTGAATATTAAGCTTGCGGGACCTGTTCTACCTATTATGCCCGCTATGGAGGAGAAGTTAATTACGACGCCGTCTCCCGAAGCTTTTAAATAAGGAAGCGCTTCTTTAAATAACCATTGTTTCGCCCGAACTGTAGTTTCAAATTCCATATCCCATTGGTTTTGCGTATATTCCCCGTGAACTATGGGCCATCCGCCTCGCTCTATATTGTTTATAAGTATGTCTAACCCTCCGAATTCGGACGCTGTTTTTTTTATCAAACTGTGGATATCTTCGGTTTTGCGAATATCTGTTTTTAATATAAGATGCTGGTTAGATACTTTATCCATATCATTTTTTAATTCGTCAAGAGATTCTTCCCAATCATAATAATTTATCGCCACTTTTGCTTTTTTTTTTGCAAGGAATAAAGCAATTTCTTTGCCTATGCCTTTTATACCCCCGAGAATTAGAGCTTTTTTGCCCGCTATGCCGTTCATATTTCCTTTATTTAAATTTCGATTTATAACTTTGCAGCTTGCCTATTTTTAGCGTTAAAAATAAATTATCCGCTTTGTTGTAAGCTGATATATTATTATTTTCCGTCTGAATTTCAATACGGAAAGCGTTTCATAGCTTATATTTCAATTAAGAGCTTTCTTATTGCTACGATCGTAGCAACCAGAAACAAGAATAAGAAGCCTGTAATTTCGTTCGGAGCGAGAACTTCCTTAATTATTTACTTTATATCGCTTACTTGGACTATTCTGATTTTTAACATTAAATCTCCTATTATTCCGTTTTTTTGAGATTTTCCCAGCCCTTTAAGTCTTAATATCTGTCCGCTTGATACTCCGTTGGGAACGTTCACTTTATATACTCTATTATAAAAGCCCCATGGCACATTTACCGTTTTTTTAGCTCCTAAAAAAGCTTCCGCCGAGGTTATGTTTAATATGCCGTATATGTTCGGATCATCTGTTGACGCCGCCCTTTTTATCGAATTAATTGCGCCGATTTTGCTTTTTGCCGGTTTTGTCTTAATTTCTTTAATAAAATCGACAAAAGATACGCCCTTAAAGAACTTTAGTATAAAAACCCCCGCAATAAATCCTCCTATATGCGCCCACCATGCTATTGATCCCGCCCCGCTTTGATCGGACGCGGCGTTAACGAACTGGTAAGCGAACCATATCCCGAAAAAAATATAAGCAGGCGCCTGAAACGGTATGAAGACGATCGGAAAAAGAGTAAGGATTTTAGCTCTCGGATACAGTATGAAATATGCGCCCATTACCCCTGCTATAGCGCCGCTTGCTCCTATTACCGGAATATCCGAACTGATATTAAATATTATGTGGGTTATCCCCGAAATTATCCCGCATAAAAGATAAAACAGTAAATATTTTTTATGTCCGAGGCAGTCTTCTATGTTATCTCCAAAAATATAAAGTGACCATAGGTTAGCCAAAAGATGCCAAAATCCCCCGTGTAAAAACATAAATGTAAAAAAAGGAATTATTTTTTGGGTTAAGCTTATATTGTAAAAATAGGAATGGGTTGAATATTTTGCGGGAATAAGTCCGTAATTATATAGATATTCCTGCTCGTAAGTCAAAAACAGTCCCGCAATAAACACGATTATATTGATGATTATAATTCCGTTATTTATGACCGGTTTGTTTTTTGAGGCGTTTGCGTCTCGAATGGGAAACATAATATTTTACCGGTTTATAAGGTTATCAATTGAGCGTAATTTGTCATAATAAAACGGTTTATAAGGCATATAGCGCCTGATGGCAATCTAAAATTGATTAAAAATTTTTTTTCCACGTTTCAAGACAAAATAAAAGCCAAAGCATTTTTGCTCTTTTTTCGTCCGATACCGTTACTTTTTTTTGTATGAGGTCTTGTAAAAATTTTTTTTCTACAAAATTTTCGCTGTGGCAGCCCGGCGCCAGCATATCGAATATTATCTCTTTAAGCTCGTTGTCAACCCATTGTTTTAAAGGAACTTCAAAGCCCCTTTTGGGCTGTTTGATAAGTTTTTTCGGCAGATATTTTTTTGCGATTTTTCTTAAAATATATTTTGTAGTAAATTTTTTTATCTTAAATTCGTCCGGTAGTTTGGGGGCTAATTCAATAAGATATTTGCTTAAAAAGGGGCTTCTTACTTCAAGCGAGTTTGCCATAGAGGCTATATCCATTTTTTGAAGAAGAAGCGACGGAAGCAGTATTTCAAAATCAAGCTGTAACATTTGAGATAACGGACTTAACCCGCCGGAAAAAACCGATTTTATTTTATTGTCCAGCTCCGTTAAAAGCAGACTTTTTCTTATTCGGTTTTCAAATCCTTGAAAGCTGTCTATTGTTAAAGACAGATATAAATCAAGCCCTTTTGTTTTATCCGCCGCGTTAATCAAACGGTATAGGTAGTTGTAATACGATTTTTTTTCATTTGAATTAGGCAAAATTCTTTTTAAAAAGATTAGTTTTTTAAACTTGTTTAACATATTATGCATAAAAAGAATGTGTCTTCTGTAGCCTGCAAATATTTCGTCCGCTCCGTCTCCGTTTAATACGACCGTAAGATATTTTTTTGCGGCTTGACTTATATAATAGCTCGGAATAGCCGAACTATCCATAAATGGCTTGCCGTGATACGAAAGTATTTTTTCAATATCTTTTTGCAAGTTAACGGAAATTTTGATCCGTTTATGATCGGTATTATATTTTTTTGCGGTAAGAGCGGCAAGATGGGATTCGTCATAAGCGCCGTCAAAACTTATGGTAAAGGTTTTAAGGTTAGGAATATATTTCGAAGCTTTTGCCGCTATTAAAGAGCTGTCAATACCGCCGCTTAAAAATACGCCCGCTTCAAGATCGGAGCTTATAAGGCGATCTTTTATGCTCATATCCAACATATAATCAACCCGCTCTACGGCTTTATTTAATGGAATATCTTTTGCCTTTACTTGTTCGGAATAAATTTTATCTATAAAAAAGTATCTTTTTTTTACGATGTTAAGGGAATCGATATTCACCCGCATAAAATGTCCCGGTTCAAGCTCATATACGTTTTTATACGGAGTGGCGGGCGAAGGAAAAAAACCGCATCTTATATAAGCGGCTATAGCTTCTTCGTCCGTTTCCGTTACGCCTGCGGCTTGCATGGCGTTTAGCTCGCTTGCGAATATAAAGGAATTGTTTGTTACGGTATAGTATAAAGGTTTTTTACCGGCTCTGTCTCTTGCCAAAAAGATACAATTTTTTTTGCGGTCAAGTACTGCAAAAGCAAACATTCCGTCTATTAAGTCAAACATTTTTTCGCCGTAATTTAAATATAAAGCCAAAAGGGTTTCCGTATCCGATTTGGTTGAGAATTTAAAATTTTTAATCATGTAACGAAGATTGCTATGATTATAAATCTCTCCGTTGTATATTATTGTGCGACCCGCGATATGAATAGGCTGATTTCCGAATTTGATATCCACAATAGATAATCTCGTATGTATTAAAGCCACATTATCTTCGCAAAAGATGTTTTGAGCATCCGGTCCTCTGTGTATAAGAGAATTTTCTATTTTCTTCAGGTCGTAATTTTTATAATTTATTATTCCTGATATTCCGCACATTTTTAACCTACCCTTATTTTTGAATGGGGTAATTTTGATAAATAATTTTTCGATATAATTTTTGATATTGTTCGACAATATGTTCTAAAGAAAAATTATCCTCGATTTTTTTTCTTGCCTTTTTCCCGAGCTTACTTCTCTCTTCTTTCCCCATATTGATTATTCGCTTCAACGCTTTGTACAGTTTATAAGGGTTTCTAGGCGGAACGATTAAGCCCGTATCCTTTACAAGATAAGCGGAATCTCCCACGTCGGTAACTACGCACGGAATGCAGGAAGCCATAGCCTCTCCTATGGCGTTGGAAAAACCTTCTATATAAGATGAGGATACCGCAATATCTAATATGTTAATAAGTTTATGTATGTTATTTTGTTTGCCAAGCGGCAAAATTTTTTTTCTAATATTCAATTCGTTTATAATGCTTGCCATTGCGCCGTTTTGCCAATCCGCATCTTTGCCGATTAAAACGAAACATAAATCGAAATAATTTTGCGTTAATAATTCCGCTGCTCTTAAAAAATTCTCATGATCCTTTACGGGATGATAACGAGCAATCAATCCTATGCAGATTGTTTTATCGCTTATACCGAATTTATTTCTATATTGTAAACGCGACTCGCTATTCGGAGTAAATTGCAAACAGTTGAAACCGTTCGGGATATATTCCGCTTTTTTATTATTAAATGATATTTGTCGATGCTGTTCTTTTGACATTCTGCTGTTATAAATTATTGCGGCGGGAGAGCGGGATAAACGGGAGCTTAACTTAATAATCCTTTTAGGCGGCGTTTTGTCTTTATCGGCTTCGTCTAAACAGCTGCGTATATTCCAAAGAACCGGCGTAAAAAGCCCGCTTATGTATGAACCGGCGGTAGAGGCTATATTAGCGTGATACATCCAACCTTGTATAATATCCGGTTTTTCTTTACGGAGCAAGAATATTAACCTTAATAATGCCAGCGGATTAAGAAAAGCGGGCGAAAGATTTAAAGAGGCGGTCGGAATTCCGGCATTTATAAAATTTTTTTCCATATCTCCCGGCTTTGTCAAAGATATTACGGAATTGGAAAAAAGAGTTTTATCCATGCCCGAAATTAATTTTAAAAGCATTATTTCGGCGCCGCCGGTTGATAATCCGGTAATGATATGCGAAATTTTTAATATATCCGGTTTTTTTTTCATAAAAAGTCGGAAGGTTGGAATTTAACGGTTTAACCTATCCGCGTCCTCCGTTTTATAATGTTTTTTTGCCTCTTAATAAATTCATTCTTCCCGTTTTATTTAAGCCTTAGCAGACACCAAAATATATAATCATAATTTTTATTGTTATTTATATGCTCCGCCGCCATTTTGTAAAGATATTTTTTATTAAATCGATTGTCTAAGGACTCAAGTTTATCGTATAAAAGATCCTTTAATTCTTTTTTAAACCAGTCTTTTAAAGGAACGCCAAAGCCTTTTTTAGGTCTTTTAAACGATTTTTGAGGCAGATATTTATATAATATTTCCCGTAAAATCGATTTTCTCCCTTTGGCAAGTTTTATTTTTAAAGGAAGAGCGTAAGCAAATTCCGCAATTCTATGGTCTAATATGGGAACTCTGGCTTCCAAAGAATATTTCATTGTAGCCCTGTCGACCTTGGTTAAAATATCGTCCGGAAGATAGAGATGAAAATCCATTATGCTCAGCGCCGATATTATTTCATTATTTTTTATATTCGGCTCCGTTTCCTGCAATAAAAAAAGGTCTAATTCCTTATTTTGCCATGTTTGGCTTATAAATTCTTCGGTAAAAATTTTTTTTAAATTCCAAGGTTTTACGCAAGAGGCAAGCACGGAATAAATATTTGCCAAACTCGGACGTTGAACCGGATAGCTTAATTTTTCCAATTTATCTTTGTCCGATTTTGCCATAATAAAAGAGGCCGCGCTTCTTAAAGGTTTCGGGAAATATTTTAGTATATTAAAAAGCTTATCCGTTATAAAATATCTGTCGTATCCTAAAAAAAGCTCGTCCCCGCCGTCTCCGGAAAGAGTCGCTTTTACATGTTTTGACGCAAGATCGGATAAAAGCATTGTCGGAATTCCGGAATCGTCTCCGAACGGTTCGTCAAAGTAATAGTCGAAATTATCGATAAGTTTTATAATATCCGCGGGTCTGCAAATATATTCATAATGGTCCGTTTTAAGCAAAGACGCCACATTCTTTGCATAACCGCTTTCATCATATCTTTTATCTTCAAAGCCTATGGAAAAAGTTTTTATTTTTTTTTCGCTTAACCGGCTCATTATAGCGGCTACAAGACTGCTATCTATACCGCCGCTTAAAAAGCAACCCACTTCGACGTCTGCAAGAAGACGATAAGAAACAGCGCTTTTTAACAAATTATGAGTCTGTTTTACCGCATTATCAAAGGATATGTCTAACCTTTTATCCGACAGTTTCCAATACCGTTTTAAAGTTATATTATCTCCGTCAAATACAATATAACGCCCCGCTTTTAATTTGAATAAGTCCTTATAAAAAGTATTGTCCGCCGGAATATATCCTATGCTCATAAATTGAATTAACGCTTTATCGGACGTTTCCTTACGAAGATGATCAGGGATTCCTTTTAGTTCCGAAGCAAAAGCAAACTCTTTATTTTGAAAAGTATAATAAAGAGGCTTTATCCCTATCCTATCTCTTATCAAATACAATCTGTTTTCAACCTTATCAAAAAGAGCTATGGCAAACATGCCGTTAATTTTTGACAAAGCGTTTTCAATGCCAAGTTCTTCAAAAGCAAAAAGTATTGTTTCCGTATCAGAATGAGTTCGCCAGTTTTTAAAGGAGAGATTTTTTCTGATTTCAAGATGATTATATATCTCGCCGTTAAAAATTATTGAAAAACGCTTATTTTCCATAGGCTGATTTGCATTGGTTGATAAATCTTGAATCGATAGTCGATTATGTCCTAAAAATAATTTTTTATCTTTAAAATCATATTCTCTTACCGAAGCATTATCTGGCCCTCTGTGAGCAAGTCTCTTATTTAACTCTTGATACTCGTTAAAAGATATTTTCGGATTAAAGCAGCCTGCTATGGAACACATTTTAGCCTTTAATTTTTAATAAGTTTTTAATTTTTCAAATAATTTAATTTTTATATTATTTATATGCCTCTCCTATAAAGTCAAGACAGCATATAAATAGTCGATACTGAAAGAGTATAATACATATTGTAATTATTATAAATTTTAAGAAAAATAAGATAAAATATTTGCAAAGAATTAATATTACATTTAACATTTTCTTGCAAATATTAAGATACAATCTTCATTATTAAAAAAAGTTTTTTAATCGCCAAAATTTTGTACAAAGGAACAAAGGATAAGATTAGAATGCAATAATTAAGGGATTTCTCGCTTTGCTCGTTCGACAAAACAAACAAAAACAACTCTCGGCGAAAAGACGGAAAAAAATTACTGTCTGTTATTTTGATAAATTTTATTTTTGCCTGTCATTTCGAGCAAAGCGAGAAATCCCTTAATAAAAAGCGATAAATAATAGATATTGGCAAAACCATTTACGTTTAAAATGCAAGTTTTTCAGTATCGGCTAAATAATATCATCGGCGTCATACCTTTGAAATAATTTTTTTCTTTATTTTTTTCACTTTTTAGGGTCTGTTGACATTTTCGGAATAACAGCTTGAAATACCATCGCAATCTCGTAAATTATTTTTTTTTACATATAAAAGTAATAACGAGATTGCGATGGTTCGATTAATG
>JAFDMD010000035.1 GCA_019306185.1 Deltaproteobacteria bacterium | reverse complement strand
AAGCAAAGGAACGGGGATATGCAGACGTATCTAAGTTGATTGAAAAGGCGGCGGATATGTCGCTTGAAATTAACAAGTATTTTGAAGAAGCGGAAGGTTTAATGAAATAATTATGTTTCAAACTCTGTCGTTATATACGATATTTTTTATAACCGTTTTGTCGGCGCTCTGTTCGCTTAACGATTTTACCGTTTAAACTTATTTTATAATTTTAGGAGATGAATTTGAAAGTTTCGGAAACCGCTTTAACGAGAACGCTCGATAAAAGTTCGGCATTTTTTGCGGCTCTTATACCCGCCGGCATTATTGCCGGTCTTGCCGTAATGGAAATTTTGATTGGGCTGTCCTGTTTTTTTTGGATAATAGGATCTTTTGCTACAAGGTTTGTCTCTTTAAAGCGGATAGTAAAAAATCCTATTATAATAGGATGGTTTTTATGGATTTTAAGTATTTATATAAGCGTTTTTTTAAATGAAACCGATGGTATTGGGGCGGCTCATGATTTTGTTTATATAAGATTTTTATTACTTGTATGCGCGATAGTAGATATATCTTTTCGGCTTCCGATTCATAAGTATCTTATATTTGGTTTGGGATTTAGTATTATATTCGGTTTTTTAAATTTTTTATCCGCATATATGGTCGGTTGTGATTTTATGGGCAATAGCGTTTCTCATTATGTAGGAACAAAGCATTATGAAATCGGACGGATTATGATAATAGCTCCTTTTGTCGCGGCATTTTTCGGGGCGTGGGGACTGTTTAAAAGGGGGGCGTTAGATAAAGGGCTTATTTGGATTATTTGCATTATTGCCGTTATTCTTCTGTTTTTTTCAAAAGGGAGAACCGGAATGATAAGCGTTGCGGTATCGTTTTATGCTTCGATATTATTTTATTTTTATCAAAAGAATAAGAGGCTTCCGCGTTCTATTGTTCTGATAACAATAGTCGTATTGGTTTTGAGCGTATCTTTTTTTATTTACGGATATAATAATTTTTATGACAAGTTGGGAAGTTTTTATCATCGCGTATGGATATGGAAAATAAGTCTTGCGGTTTGGCTTGAAAGGCTTTGGTTTGGGGCGGGGGTTGCAAATTACGAAACCGCTTTTGAAGCTATGGCGTTATCCGGTAAGGTAGCCTCTTTTATTGCTCCTAACGGCGGAGTGTTCGGACCTAATAATTATCCGGCGGCTAATCATGCGCATAATCTTATTCTGATGCTTTTAACCTGCGGGGGAGTTTTTGGTTTGTTTAGCTTCGCAACGCTTTGTATATCGACGCTTATTAATGTAGTTAAAAATGCAAAAGGATATAGAGCCGGACTTATCGGATGGGGCGTTGCTTTTATTATAACGGGCGCTTCCGGATTTAGTATTTATCATAGCGGCTATACGGCTTATTTTGCTTTTTTTACGGGGCTTGCGGGTTGTAAATTTTCTCTACGGGATTAGTATGAGGGCGTATGTATTTGAGGGATTTTTTGCATCGCTTGCAAGGGCAACGGGGCAATGATTCAGGGATTTCTCCTCGCTTCGCTTGTCGAAATGACACGCAAAGATAAGGCTTGTTTGAAATGAGAACGGAGCAATGATTCAGGGATTTCTCCTCGCTACGCTCGTTCGAAATGACACGCGAAGATAATGTTTGTCGAAATGACGCGCGATAATAAGGCTTGTTGCAATGTTTTTTTGACGGATGTTATTTTTTGCCTGTCATTTCGACGAGCGAAGCGAGGAGAAATCCCTTTATTATTGCGCTCCGTTGTCATTGCAAGTAAAGCGAAGCGAGAAATTCCTTAATAAAAAGCGATAAATAATAGATATTGGCAAAACCGTTTAGGTTTAAAATGCAGGTTTTTCAGCATTGACTATTTTAGGATGATTAGAGAATAAAAAATTAAGATTTTTAATATAAATATAATGAAACAAAAAAGTATGACAAATTATTTTGAACTTGAAGAGAAGTTGGAATATAAATTTGATAATCCGCTGTTGTTGAAAGAGGCTTTAAGTCATAGCTCCTTTGTAAACGAGCAGACGGAATATTTTTTAAATGATAATCAGCGGTTTGAGTTTTTGGGAGATTCCATATTGAGTTTTGTAATCAGCGATATATTAATGTTACAATATTCTGAGATGACCGAAGGGGATCTTTCCAAAAAAAGAGCTTCTTTGGTAAATGAATTTACTCTTGCCAAACTTGCCGAAGAGGTGGAACTGGGCAGATATATAATGCTTGGCAAAGGGGAAATAAATACAAAGGGACATAAAAAAAATTCTATATTATCCGATACGTTCGAAGCGATTATAGCGGCGGTATATAAAGATAAAGGTATTTTTGCGGTTTTTGATTTTATAAAAAATCGGTTTTCAAAACTTATAGAAGATTCCGAACAGTCGGCTTTTAAGCATGATTATAAAACCGTAATACAGGAATATGCTCAATCCGAAATAGGCATAATTCCGGAATATCAAGTAATAGAAGAGAGAGGTCCGGCTCATAGAAAAGAGTTTAAAGTAGCGTTGAAAATCGGAGAGTTTATGACCGAAGGAATAGGAAACAGTAAAAAAGAGGCGGCTCAAAGCGCGGCGCAATCGGCGGTGGAAAAAATAATTAAAAAATGAAATCTCCTTTTATCATACCTGTTTTTATCCCTAATATGGGCTGCCCTCATCAATGTATATTCTGCGATCAAAGCGTAATAACAAATACGGAATCGAATCGAATAACCCCTAAAAAAATAGAGGAAACGGTTGATAATTGGCTTTTATATCGGAAAGATAATAATGTCGAAACGCAACTTTCTTTTTACGGGGGAAATTTTTTGGGATTGGCGGAAAATTTATTGTTATCTTTGCTTAATAAAGCCGAAGGATTAGTATCTGCAAAAAAAATAGATTCAATAAGGTTTTCTACAAGACCGGATACGGTTACGCCGGAAATATTAAAGTTTTTGAAAAAGTATTCGGTTAAAACCATAGAGATAGGCGCGCAATCTATGGACGACGAGGTTCTTAAACATAGCGGAAGGGGTCATAACGCGGCGGATAGCATAGAAGCCGGCAGTTTGATAAAGAATAACAATTTTGAACTCGGCTTGCAGATGATGACGGGCTTGCCAAAGGATACAAAAGAAAAATCTTTGCATACCGCAAAAAAAATTGCGGAGTTAAAACCGGATTTTGTAAGAATATATCCTTGCATAGTATTAAAAGGAAGTCCGCTTGAAACTCTTTTAAAAAAGGGGTTGTATAAGCCTCAAACATTACAGGAAAGCGTTGATGTCGTAAAACCGGCGTATCTTATGTTTAAGGAGAAAAATATAAGGGTAATTAGAATGGGGTTGCAGGCTTCCGAAGAATTGAAACCGGATAGTAAGATGGCGGCGGGCCCATATCATCCGGCTTACGGTCATCTTGTTTTATCCGCCGTATATTTTGATATTGCGTCGGATATAATCAAAGAGAAAAGGTTTAATAATAAAGAGATAAATATAGTTATTAATCCGCGAGATATTTCGATTGTTTTAGGGATAAAAAAAGAGAATATAATAAAGCTTAAAAACAGGTTCGATTTAAAAGGTATAAGTATAATTCAGGATAATTCTATAGATAGATGGAAGCCGGTTGTTCGGGAAAGAGGGGAAGAATGAGGATAGGAAGAGAGAAATGAGAACGGAGCGCTGATTCAGGGATTTCTCCTCGCTTTGCTCGTCGAAATGACAGGTAAAGATAAGGCGCGTTTGAAATGACAGGGGTAATTTGTTTTATTTTGACGGATTTTTTTTTTGCTTGTCATTTCGAGCGAAGCGATAAATAACAGATATTGGCAAAACCGTTTATGTTTAAAATGTAGGTTTTTTAGTATCGAATAGATAGTTTAATTAAAAAAAAAGAATGACGCAATTTATAATAGAAAGAAAAAGAACCGAATATGTTAAAATAGGCGGGGTAAAAGTAGGGGATATGTCGCCTATTTCCGTTCAGTCTATGACAAATACCGAAACGTCGAATGTTAAAAAAACGGTTTCGCAAATTAAAAAACTTTGTAAGGCGGGTTGCGAAATAGTAAGGGTAGCGGTTCCGGACAAAGCTTCTGCGGAGGCGATACGTTTAATAAAAAAGCGGATAGAAATTCCTTTGATTGCGGATATACATTTTGATTTTCGGCTTGCAATAGAAGCGGCAAAAGCCGGAGCGGACGCTTTGCGGATAAACCCGGGCAATATAGGTTCCGTGGAGAATTTGGAAAAGGTTGTAAATTGCGCCAAAAAAAAGGGGATTCCAATAAGGGTAGGCGTAAACGCCGGTTCTTTGGAAAAGGATATTATTAAAAAATACGGGGGAGCGCCTCCGGAAGGGATGGTTGAAAGCGCTTTAAGAAGCGTAGAGGTTCTTGCAAAGATGAATTTTAATAATATTAAAATTTCAATAAAGGCTTCGGATGTTTTACGCTCCGTAAAAGCATATAGGCTGTTTTCGGAAAAAAGTTCTTTGCCTCTTCATCTCGGAATTACGGAGGCAGGTCCGATTTTTCCCGGACTTGTAAAATCTTCGCTCGGAATAGGAATGTTGCTTGCCGAAGGAATAGGAGATACAATAAGAGTTTCTCTTACTACAAAAGATATTGCAGACGAGATAAGAGCCGGTTATGAAATATTAAAATCTCTTAATATAAGGCGACGCAATCCCGAAATAATCTCCTGCCCTACATGCGGCAGATGTCAAATAGATCTTTTTGAAATAGTTGAAAAGGTAGAAAAAAAAATATGCCTGATGGAAAAGGATATAAAGGTTGCAATAATGGGTTGCGTTGTAAACGGTCCGGGCGAGGCAAAAGAGGCGGATATAGGAGTAGCCGGAGGCAAAGGCATAGGGGTTATTTTTAAAAAAGGAAAAGTAATAAAAAAGTGCGAATATAAGGATATAGTTGAAACTCTGCTTAACGAGATAGATAAATTATGATAAATTAACGCCTTTTATTAAAAATATTTAATTGGAAAAAAGAATTATTATTAGGATATTTCGCGCCTGACGGCGCTAAAATTTTTTTAAGGATTGTTTTCTATAAATATTTAATCCATAGCGGGATTTGTCCACATAGACAATCCTATAGGGACAAAATATTTATAACGGCGTAGGTTGGGTTAAGCTAATCTGCGAAGTTAGACGGCAAACTTTAAACGGAGAAAAGATAAGAGAATAAGATGAAGCAAAAAAAAATTAACGGAGGTTTTACGGCTATATTTAAAAGGGAGATCGCAAGCTATTTTACCTCTCCGATAGCCTATATATTTATAGTAATATTTTTATTGCTATCCGGATTTTTTACCTTTTATATATCCGGATTTTTTGAAGCGGGTCAGGCTGATTTAAGAAGCTTTTTTCAATGGCAGCCGTGGATATATATATTTCTTATTCCCGCAATTTCTATGAAGCTATGGGCGGACGAAAAGAGGATTGGCTCTATAGAAATTCTTCTTACATTTCCAATATCTTTGTTTGATGCGGTATGCGCAAAGTTTTTTGCGGCTTGGCTATTTATAGGCATATCTTTATTTTTTACTTTTCCTATGGTTATTACGGTTTTATATCTCGGCTCTCCGGATATCGGAGCTATAATTTGCGGATATATCGGATGTCTTTTAATAGCCGGAGCTTTTATAAGCATAGGCGCTATGACCTCTTCTATTACGGATAGTCAAGCAATAAGCTTTATTATTTCCGCAGTAATCTCTTTATTTTTTATTCTTGCGGGTTATCCTCCTGTAACAGCCGCAATTTCCGGCTGGACTCCTTTATGGTTTTGCAAAATAATAGAAGAATTCGGTTTTTTATCTCATTTCAATTCAATAGCAAGAGGAGTTATAGATATAAGAGATATTATTTATTATTTTTCGGCAATTTTTTTTATGCTCGTTTTAAACTGCATAATTTTATATAAACGGAGAGGCTAATGAAATATATAAAGTCTTTTTATTCTTTTAAGGGAATTATTCTGCTTTTTTTTCTTCTTTTGTTTATCAACGCGGCTTTGGTTAGAATAAATCTGAGATGGGACGCAACCGAAGATAAATTATATTCTTTGTCCGACGGAACTAAAAACATATTAAATAAACTTGATAAGGATGTAACTTTAAAGCTTTTTTATAGTAGAAATCTTAAAGAGATACCGTTTTTTTTAAAGAATTATATGAAAAGAACAGCCGATTTTTTAAGCGAATATCAAAAGGCGGGCAAGGGCGGAATAAAGCTTGAGATATACGATACCGTTATGGATTCCGAAGAGGAGGAAAAAGCTTTGGAATACGGAATAAAGCCTATAGAGTTTGCGCCCGGAGAAAATATATATTTCGGATTGGTTGCGGACGCGGGGGACAAATTCGGGGCTATGCCGTTTATAGACCCGTCCGAAGAGGATCGCCTTGAATATGAGATAACCCGAAGCATAACCGAGGCGGTTGAGACTTCCGAAAAGAAAAAAGTGGGAATAATAAGCGAATTAAGTATGTTCGGCGAGGCTGCCTTATCATTTAATACGGAAGCGTTGCCGGATAATTTTAGATGGCATTTTATAGAAGAATTGGAAAAAACATATCAGGTAATAAATATTAATCCTTACGGAGAGGTTTTACATGAAGAACCGGATTTGCTTATTATAATACATCCGAAAAATTTAAGCGAAAAGCTTCAATACAAAATAGACGAATATATACTTAAAGGAAAAAACGCGTTAATATTTGTAGATCCTTTATCCGTATCCGGAGCGAGCGCAAAAAATATTTCCGCTTCCTCCTTTGATAAATTTTTTTCGGCTTGGAAAATCGGAATAAATGAAGATAAAATTTTGACGGATTTTGATTTTGCCGCCCATATAATAGATAAACAAGGGTTTGAAATTCAGAATCCTTATTTTATATCCCCAAGACAGAACGCTTTTAATAAAAACAACATAATAGTATCTCAACTTGAAACCATGCTTTTTCCGTTTGCCGGAGCTATATTTAAGAAAAAAGATTGTCCTTACGAGTTCGAGCCGTTAATAGTTTCCAGCGTTAACTCGAATTTAGACTCCGATTTTACGTCTCATTTTGATTTTGATAAAATCAAAACAGGCTTTGCGCCGTCAGAGGAAAAATATAATATTGCCGTAAAAATTTCCGGTAAATTTAACTCCGCTTTTCCGAATAAAAAATATGCGGGTAAAGATAACGCCAAGTCGTCAAGCTTAAAAAAAAGGAGCGACGACGCTTCTATAATAATAGTTGCGGATACGGATATGCTTTATGACGATTACTACATTAGCAAAGGGAGTTTTTTCGGCTTTGATACGGCGGAAATATTTAATGATAATCTTAATTTTTTATTAAATGCAACCGAGGCTCTTGTAGGAAGCGATTTACTTATATCGGTAAGAACCATAGGGCGTTTTGAAAGACCTTTTACAAAGGCGTTGGAGATAGAGGAAAAAGCAAAAGATAGATGGTTTACCGAAGAACAGAAGCTTATTGAAAGGGCGGAGGAGATTAACGCAAAAATTAACTCTTTAGGGACGGATAACTTTTACGACATGAAATCTGAAGTTATAGATAAACATAGCAAAGATATAGAAGAGTTTGAAAGAGAAAGCATAAAAGTTGCAAAGATGCTTAAAGAGGTAAGAAAAAAATTAAGAGAAGATATAGAAAGGCTTGAGGGTAAGATAAAATTTTTCAATATTGCCTTTATTCCGCTTTGTATAATTTTAGCGGGTTTTGGGGTAGGGGTTTATAGGAGAAAAAATAAATTTTGTTAGACAACTTCGTAGTTTGTCCGTTTTGGGCGCGCTATATTCTTTACGTCATACTTTTACAATCAATTATATATAACCGATGCCGAAAAACCTGCATTTTAAGCGTAAACGGTTACGCCGACGCCTGAAGTTAAAGTTTAATAAAAGATATAAAAAATTAACCTGTTATTTATTGCCTTCTGCTCTTATTCTTTGTTCCTTTGTACAAATCTTTTTGCGATTTGGAAATTTTATCTTAATATTTGCAAGAAAATATTAATTCCTTGCAAATATATTACCTTATCTTTCTTGAAATTTATAATAATTGCAATATCTATTATACTTTTTCAATATCGACTCTTTAATGTTATAGCCAAGATAATCTTTCCCAATCAAATTATAATAATTCGGCTATAAAATAGCGGATTGGATAATATTCAATAAAAAAATATTTAAAAAAAGATTGCATAATGGCTTATATTACAATATATAAACTTGTTTTTTATAACAATTATTATCGACTCACGCTTTCGGACTTAAATTGCGGTGCCGGGTTTATTATTGAAAAAACTTTTTTTATTTCAATAACGGTTCGATTTAAGAATGAAGAAAGCGGAGGAACCAACCGAGAGGAAAAGGAAATTAATTATGGCAAATATTAGCATCAAAGAACTTCTTGAAGCCGGCGTCCATTTCGGGCATCAGACAAAACGATGGAATCCTAAAATGAAGCCGTATATATACGGCGCAAGAAACGGAATTTATATTGTCGATCTTAAAAAAACCGCATATCAATACAAAAAAGCCGCCGCTTTTATTACAAAAATAGTATCCGAAGGCAAAAAAATTCTTTTTGTAGGAACAAAAAAGCAGGCAACCGAAGCGGTTTATGAAGAGGCTAACAGATGCGAGATGTTTTATGTTCATAACAGATGGCTTGGAGGAATGCTTACAAACTTTCAAACCATAAAAAAGGGTATCGACCGCCTTAAACATTTAAATGAAATTACGTTGGACGGCAAGATAGAGCTTTTTCCGAAAAAAGAACGTTTAAAACTTGAAAAGGAACGTTTAAAATTGGACGCCAACCTCGGCGGGATAAGCGATATGCCGAGACTTCCGAGCGCTCTTTTTATTATAGATCCCAAAAAAGAAGATATAGCGGTTAAAGAGGGAAGAAAGCTTGGAATTCCGATTGTAGCTATTGTAGATACAAATTGCAATCCCGACTTGATTGATTATGTAATACCGGGCAACGACGACGCTATTAGAGGAATAAGGCTTATATTATCTAAAATAGCGGAAGCTTGCATAGAAGGAGCCGAAATTTATGCGGAAAAACAGCAGGCGCATAAGGATAAAGCCGAAGCTCCAAAGGATAAACAAGGAAGCGAAAAATCCGGTTTGCAACCCGGAGAAAGAAAAGTAATATCCGATGGGACCGAAGGGCCTATTGTAGAAATAATAAGAAAAACGGAAGAAACGGAAGAGAATACGGGAGAATAAATAATGACAAATATTAGCGCAGGAATGGTAAAGGATCTCCGCTCCAAAACAGGATCCGGAATGATGGATTGTAAAAAAGCTCTTGTCGAGTCCGACGGAGATTTTGCAAAAGCGGTAGATTTTTTAAGAAAAAAGGGGCTGGCAACCGCGTCTAAAAGAGCAGATAGGCAGGCTTCTCAGGGAACGATTCAATCTTACGTTCACTTGGGCGGCAAAATAGGTTCTTTGGCGGAGGTAAACTGCGAAACGGACTTTGTCGCCAAAAACGAAGACTTTATAGCCTTTGCAAAAGATATTGCCATGCAGGTTGCGGCAAGCGCGCCTATAAGCGTAAAAAAAGAGGATGTATCGCAGGATGTTATCGATAGGGAACTGTCTGTTTATAAGGGGCAGGCAAAAGAAATGGGAAAACCGGAGAATATAGCCGAAAAAATAGCCGAAGGAAAACTTAGAAAGTTTTTCGAAGATAATTGTCTTATGAATCAGGTTTTTATAAAAGATACCTCCAAAACGGTAGAAGATCTTTTAAACGAGCTTATAGCAAAAACAGGCGAAAAAATAGAGATTAAACGCTTTGCCCGTTTTGAAATAAAAGGATAATAATTAATTTGAAAGCCGTTTCGAGATATAAAAACATTCTGCTTAAATTGAGCGGCGAAGCCCTTGCAAAAAAGGGAGGCTTTGGCATTGACGCCGATATCATCGATTATGTAAGCGCCGAAATTATATCGGTTTACAATCTCGGAATAAAGATGTCCGTAGTAATAGGAGGCGGCAATATATTTAGAGGAATTAAAGCCGGCTCGTTTGGCATAGATAGGGCGAGCGGAGATTCTATCGGAATGCTTGCCACGGTAATAAACGCTTTGGCTTTAAAAGCGGCTTTGGAAAAACGCGGGATTGAAGCAAGGATTATGTCCGCTATTCCGGTAGATAGAATAGCCGCTCCTTATATAAGGGAAAAAGCTTTATTTCATTTAGGAAAAAAAAGAGTACTGATTTTTGCCGGCGGAACAGGCAACCCTTATTTTACCACCGATACCGCCGCTACGATTAGAGCGTTGGAAACAAAAGCCGAAATTGTTTTAAAAGCTACAAAGGTAAACGGCCTTTACGATTCGGATCCCGTAATTAATAAGAACGCAAAATTGATAAAAAGCGCTTGTTACCAAGATGTAATAAAATGGCGTTTAAAGGTTATGGATTTAACCGCCGTTTCTCTTGCTATGGAAAACGGGCTGCCCCTTGCGGTTTTTAGCATAAAACCGCAAGGGAATATAAAAAGGTTAATATGCGGCGAAGATATAGGCAGTATTATCGGAGGAGATAAAAATGATTGAAGATATATATAACGACACAAAAGATAAAATGAATAAAAGCATAGAGGCTTTAAAAACGGAACTGGCAAAGATAAGAACCGGTAGAGCCTCTTTATCTATGTTTGACGGCATAAAAGCCGATTATTACGGAGCGGCTACCCCTATTAATCAAATAGCCTCGATAGCGGTTCCGGAAAGCAGACTTGTAACAATTCAGCCATGGGACGCCGCGGCGATTAAAGAAATAGAAAAAGCGATTTTAAAATCGGATTTGGGGCTTACCCCTTCAAATGACGGGAAGATAATAAGGCTTGCGATTCCGCCTCTTACGGAACAAAGAAGAAAAGAGATCGTAAAAACGGTTAATAAAGTATGCGAAAATTATAAAGTGGCTATAAGAAATATTAGAAGGGACGCAAACGATTTGTTAAAAAAATTAAAAAAAGAGGGAGAAATAGCGGAAGACCAAGCTTTTAAATCGCAAGACGATGTTCAAAAAATCACAGACGATTATATAAAGAAAATAGACGCTGTATATAAGGAAAAAGAGGCGGAAGTTCTTGAAATCTGATAATAATTGCTTGTCTATTAATTCAGATAAACTGCCGATGCATGTTGCGATTATAATGGATGGAAACGGCAGGTGGGCTAAAAAAAAATTAAAAAATCGGATAGAAGGGCATAAAAAAGGAGCGGCTGCCGTTCGCGATATTGTAAGCGCAGCCGGCAACATAGGGATTAATATTTTAACCTTATACGCTTTTTCCACCGAAAATTGGCAAAGACCGCGAACCGAAGTGAACGCCTTAATGAAACTTTTGGAAAATTTCTTTATATCCGAAAGAGACAATATCATTAAAAATAAGGTTAAATTACAGGTGATCGGACAGATTTGGAAGATGCCGAAAAATATTCAAGCCTTTATTAAAGAATTAGCGGATATAACGGAAAAAAATACCGGATTAATTTTAAATCTCGCCCTTAGTTACGGCGGCAGAGAAGATATTCTTTCGGCATTTAAAAAAATTATAAAAAAAATTAAATCGGATAAGCTGAAGCCCGATGAAATTAACGAGGAAACAATATCTTCTCATTTATATACGGCGGGGCTTGCAGAACCTGATTTATTGATAAGAACCGGCGGCGAGATGCGGGTAAGTAATTTTTTATTATGGCAGATAGCATACTCGGAACTTTATATATCTAAAACCCTTTGGCCCGATTTTAATAAAGAAGAGTTTTTTGAAATAATAAAGGCTTTTCGATTAAGAGAGCGGCGTTTCGGCAAAGTTGCCGAATAAAAAATTTAAGATTTACAAAAAAGATAAAGCCGATAAAGCTTCAAATAAAAGTTCTATCGGCTTTTGTATTTAAAGTTTGCCGTTCGGCTGTAGCCTTGTTTCATCTTAATATAAGTAGAGACGGAACATTGTTCTGTCTCTACTTATATTAAAGCGCTTAACAAAGAGCGGCAAATCCCGGCAAACAAAAATAAAAAGCTTTGTCATTCCGAGCGAAGCAAGAAACCCTTTTATTATTGACTTCTGCCTTTATCCTTTGACCCTTTGTCCGAATTTAATCATTGGTTCTTATGATTAAGACTTTTTTAGTCGATGCCGAAAAACCTAATCCGGCGCAAGCGTTCAACCTGTCGGCAATAGCAGAGTTTACTTGCCGTCTCGGATTTTCGGCTTTGCTTTGTCTTAACGCAAAACGCGCCGGCGCCTATATTACCTTATCTTTTTTAAAATTTACAATAATTATAACGTCGCGCTTGTAGAAATAACAAGGGGAGGACAATGCCCTCCCCTTGTTATTTCTTAATTCATAAACGAAAAATTCTTTTATTTATATTGTAATGCTCATACCCATAATAGGCCAAATAATAGCTACGGCAATTCCTGTTACAATCATCAGTATTATGCTTGCCGGTATTCCGTAAGTAAAAAATTCTCCGGCAGTAAACTGTTTGGAAGCGTAAGCTATAGCGTTGGGAGCGGCGCCTACCAGCAAGAGGAAAGGCATACCCGCCACAACGAGAGCCGCAAAAAGAATAACTTCGGCGGCAACCCCAAGATAAGGGGCTATAACAAATGCCACCGGAAGCGAGATTGCAATTGCCGCAACGTTCATAATAAAATTTGTCATCATCATAACAAAGAAGGCAATGCTCATAACAAATACGAACCAGTTTGCGTTTTGGAACATTACAAGCCAGTTTACCGCAAGCCATCTAGCGGCTCCGGTATCCCATAAACAGAAGCCTATGCTCATAGCTCCGGCAAAAAGAAGTATGATATTCCAAGGTATCATTTCAAGGTCATGAACGTCTAATATGCCGGTTATAAAGAATAGGATGGTTGAAATAAGGATGATAGCGGTTTTGTCAATGCTTGCAAGAGCCGGAATAAACGATCTTAAAGACATTACGACTATGCAGGATAAAACTATGCTTCCGGCTATTATTTCCTCTTTTCTTAAAGGACCTAATTCGGAGTATAATTTTTTTGCTTTTTCTTTAAGTCCGGGAATAACCTTTTTTTCCGGTTTACATACGACCATAAAGAAGCCCCAAAGCAGAAATACCATTATCCAGCCTATCGGAAACATATAATAGGTAAGTTTAAAAAAAGATACGGTTTCGCCTACAATGTCGTTATAAAAACCTAATGCAACGGCTCCGCGAGCGGCTCCGAGAAGCGTAACTATACTTCCGGCTCCCGCGATATAAGCCATACCCATAAAAAGCCCTTTTCCGAACTTTGTTTTTTTATCTCCTTCTCCGTAAAGAGCATATATGGACATTAAAAGCGGATATACTGTGGCGGCGACGGCGGTATGAGCCATGATATGAGTTAAAGCGGCGGTTAAAACAAAACAGCCGAGATAGATCATACTTGTTTTTTCGCCTACTATGGAAAGCATTTTGTAAGAGAGGCGTTGGGTAAGACGGGTTTTGGTAAATACCATTCCTATTACCAAAGAGGCGAAAATAAACATTACCGAAGGATCCATAAAATCCTTAAAAGCAACTTTTGCGGGACGTATAAGATATAACGCCTGCAGAACGCCTATAGCCAAGCTTGTTACGCCTATAGGCACCACCTCGAAAACCCACCATGTTCCCGCAAGCAGAAAAACGGCGAGCGCTCCTTTTCCTTCGCGGCTTAAAACAAAATTTTCCCCCATGGGATCAATAGCGTCCGGCCATGGCGGAGAGTAGTAAACAATAGTAAAACGAGATATCCCTAACAATAGGAATAAATATTTTTTCCAGTCAAATTTTTTCGTATTATCCATAATCTATTTAACACCTTAATTATAAATTAATAAAATAAACAGCCACTGCCTGTATGTTCAGCGATTTTCTTCGCATAAAAAACTTATAAAAAAGCCCTGTTGTATTTATTTTTGACATTGGATAAAAATTTTATCCAATGTCAAAAATAAACAAAATAGGACATTTTTTACGGCAACTATTTAAATGTTAAACTTCAAACGGATCGGTTTGAAATTAAAGTTGTTTTTTTTCATATATTTATTTAAAAAACAATCAAAAAATTCGATTTTGCATAAATTAATCCCGTTTTTTTTTGAATTCCCTCCACTTGTCTAATCTGTCTTTGATTATTTTTTCATAGCCTCTTGCAGTTGGAAAATAGAATATATTATCTTTTAGTTGATCCGGCAGATAGGTCTCCTCTACATGAGCATTTTTAAAATTATGAGGATATTTATAATTTTTTCCATAACCGAGATTTTTCATAAGTTTGGTAGGGGCGTTTCTAATGTGCATAGGAACCGGCAATGACCCGTTTTTTTTTACTGTAGCGGCGGCGCTATTGAATGCCGCATATATTCCGGCGCTTTTAGGAGCGGAACCAAGGTAAATTGCGGCTTGCGCCAAAGCAAGCTCCCCTTCCGGAGAACCGAGAAACCTGTAAGCTTCAACTGCGGCAAGAGATATATGTAAAGCGTTAGGATCGGCGTTTCCTATATCTTCGGAAGCAAAGCGAACCATTCTTCTGCCTATATATAAAGGGTCTTCTCCGGATTTGAGCATTCGGATAAGCCAGTAAAGAGCCGCATCCGGATCGCTTCCCCGCAGGCTTTTATGAAATGCGGATATAAGATTGTAATGTTCTTCTCCTGATTTGTCATAAAGAAAAGATTTTTTTACAAGTATTTCTTCAATTTTTTTTAAGGTTATTTCTTTATTCTCTTCGACATAATTCAAGGCGACGGCTTCAAGAGTATTAAGGGCAAACCTTGCGTCTCCTTCCGCGATGTCTGCGATGTAATCAAGGGCTTTGTCTTGAAATTTAATATTTTTTTCTCCGAATCCGATTATAGAATTGGAAAGCGCTTTTTTTAGTATGTTTTTTAAACTGTCCGGAGATAAAGGGTTTAAGGTTATAACCGAGCATCTGGAAAGAAGAGGAGAGATGATTTCAAAAGAAGGGTTTTGAGTGGTGGCGCCTATTAAGGTGATAAGTCCGTTTTCTACATGAGGTAGAAAAGCGTCCTGCTGCGCCTTATTGAATCTATGTATCTCATCTACAAAAAGAACGGAGCGTTTACCGTCTTGGTTAAGGTTTTTTTCCGCTTTGTCTATTACCTCTCTTATCTGTTTTACGCCGGATAAAACCGCCGAAAATTCAAAAAAAACAGATGATGTTTTATAAGCGACGATCTTTGCTAAACTGGTTTTTCCGCATCCGGGAGGTCCCCATAATATCATGGAAAACAAAGTATCTTTTTCAAGGACTTTTCTTATAAGGCTGTTTTCTCCGGTTATATGTCCCTGCCCTATAAAATCTTCCAAGTTTTTTGGTCTCATTTTTTCGGCAAGGGGGGCGGTTGAATTTTTCATTATAACCTTTTTACGCTTTTAACTATTTTACCGTCTCTTTTCTTTTTTGTTCCGAACCGGATCCGTCCGCTTCTTTGCTTAAAAAAAAGTTTTAAAGGGGTTTTATCAAGTCCGGCATCTTTTCTTATTCTGTTTTCGAGATAACGTTTATAAGAAAAATGAACTCCGTCCGGATAATTTACAAAAAAAATAAATTCCGGCGGCTTTGTCGAAACCTGAACAGTATAATAGAATTTAAGTCTTTTGCCTTTGTGTAAAGAAGGTTCGTTATATTCTATAGCCCGTTCTATAATTCTATTTAAAACTCCGGAGCTTATTCTTTCGGAATATTGGGCAAAAACCTCTTTTACCTCTTTAAAAATTTTTTTAACCCGCAAACCGGTTAATGCGGATATTGTCATAATAGGAGCGTATCTTAAAAATTTTGCGGCGTTTTGGACCGTTTCGTAAAATTGTTGTTCTATTTTACGATTCGCCTCTATAAGATCCCATTTGTTCAGCAAGAATATGCATCCGCATCCTCTTTGATGAGCGTATCCGGCTATTTTTATGTCCTGTTCGGAAACTCCGTCTTCAGCGTCTATAATTATTAATGCGATGTCGCATCGTTCCAAACTTTTTAAGGCTTTTATAATCGAAAATTTTTCTAATTTTGCAGATACGTTTTTTTTGCGTCTTATACCGGCGGTATCTATTAATATATATTCATCTCTGTTTATTGAAAATTGAATATCAACAGTATCTCTTGTAGTGCCCGGTATATCGCTTACCATAACTCTGTCTTCTTGTAATATCCTGTTTATCAAAGAGGATTTGCCTGCATTAGGTTTTCCTATAAATGCGGCTTTAATGGTTTTCGGCGCATTATTTTCCTTTTCCGTCCTTTTATCCTGTTTTGGAAATAAGGAGATGATATCATCTAACATATCCGGTATTCCATAGCCATGCTCTGCGGAAACAGGATATAATTTATCTGCTCCGAGACTGTAAAAATCGTAAAGATGTTTTTCCTGTTCCAAAGAATCAATTTTATTTACGGCATAAAATATGGGTTTTTTTTCCGCCCTTAAAAAATGTAAAAACTCTGCATCATAAAGGGTTGGGCCGGATTTTCTGTCTAATATAAAAATGATAATATCCGCTTCTTTTAAAGATAAAAATATCTGTTGGGATATTTCTTTTGAAAAAGGTTTTTTATCCGTATCTTCAAATCCGCCGGTATCGACAAGTATAAAATCGGAGCCGTTATACGAAGCGTCTTTAAAGTTTCTATCTCTGGTAACTCCGGGCAGATTATCTACGATGGCGTCTTTTGTTTTGGTAATTCTGTTAAAAAAAGTGGATTTGCCTACGTTTGGTCTGCCTGTTACTACTATTATCGGTTTCATTTGCTTAAATTCGTCTGCATAGCTTCTTAATTTGCTATGCAGACGAATTTTAATCATCCTTTGTTGTTGTTAAATTTTAATTATGAAATTTTTCCTCGCTTCGCGCGTTGATATTACAATCAAAAAGCGCCTTCCGTTCTCTCGAACAAAGCGAAAAATATTTTAATTATAGCTACGTTGCTATAATTTGAAATAAACATAAGGGATTGCTCCTGTCATTTCGATCGAAGGGAGAAATCCTCGAATTATTTTTGCTCTCTGTCATTTGCCTCGTTTTGTTAAACCCCGCAAATTTATTTAATCTTATAGCCAAATGACGATGATAAACTTTCTCAATTAAATTATACTAATTCTGCTATATCTTTTTATCTTCAATTTACGGGCTTTGGTTTAAATTAAGCGTCATAGCGGTTTCGTCGCAGTCCGGAAATTTAAGACAATGTATGCAGTCCGCCCATATTTTAAGAGGCAGTTTTGTTTTTTCTATAATTCTAAAGCCGAGCTTGTCAAAAAAATCCGGTTTGTAAGTTAATGTAAAAACTTTGTTAATGCCGTATTGTTTAGCCTCGTTAAGAGCTTCATTTGCCAGTATAGTTCCGATTTTTTGCCGCGTAAATTCAGGCAGAACCGCCAAAGAGCGTATTTCCGCAAGGTCTTCCCAACAAAACTGCAAAGAGCAGCATCCTATAACTTTTTTTGTTTTTTCATCTTCATAAACATAAAAGTTTCTTATGTTTTCATATAATACGCTTAATGGTCTGGAAAGAAGAACTCCTTGTTGTCCGTATATATTCAAAATATTATAGATTGTTTTTACATCTTTGATCTTAGCTTTTTTTAGCATATGCAAAGCTTTCCTTTTTCGATTTTTATATTTTATAAGATTTATAAACCGATTAATTAAGTTATAACTTGTATATTTGCAACTTAAAAAATAA
>JAFDMD010000034.1 GCA_019306185.1 Deltaproteobacteria bacterium | reverse complement strand
ATTGAATATAATTTTGAATGCAATCGTTTATAGGTTTGTCTTTAATAGTTTGCAAACATAGGTTTTCGAGCATTCCGGCTTCTTTGTTATCCGGCATTATATAAACGCCTATTTTTAAACCTTGTTTTTCCGTAACTTGATTCGGTTTGTCCGGCGTCGGCAATTTTTTTTTCCTTAATATGCCGCAAATGCTTTGAAATGCGGATTGAGCGGGCTTTTCTTCGGCGTCTCTAACAAAGCCGAGTTGTTTTATCCGCTTGAATCCCTCGCCTATGTAAAGGGCGTCAAATTTGTCGGCAAATTGATTTTTGCCGCTTATATCGATAATTTGAATTTTTGTTTTGTTTATATCGGAATTTTTTAGAAGCGCTTTAAAAAAATTGCATTCGTCTTTACCTTCTACGGCGAGTAGGTTTTTTGATTCTATTTTAAAATTTTTGCTCATTAGCGCACCTCAAAATCTTTTTCGATGCCGGCTTCTAAAGCCCGAGCGGAAGCCGAATAAGCTTTATGGTTTTCTCCGTCTTTATCTAATCTGTAAAGACGTATATCGTCTCCTTGTGGTTCTATTTCGGCATAAGCGTTTGAAAGGGCTTCGATAGCTTCGTAAGAATGAGTGGTTGCTATTAATTGAACGTTATATGCTTTGCAAGCCGTTAAAATAGCGTTCCAAGCTATGTTCATTGAAGAGTAATGCAAACCGTTTTCTATTTCATCTATTAAAACCACTCCGTTTTTTGTATCTGCAAGAGAGGTTAAAAATGTAAGGATTCTTATCATACCGTCTCCCATTATATTAATAGGCAACAAGTTATTTCCGCCGACATCAATATAAATAATATTTTTTGCTCCTATTCTTATATCGGTAATATTAGGTTCAATTTTTTGCAAAACTGAAATAATTGGATCAAGTTTTTTTTCTACCATAAGGTCATTCAATGTCCGTATCATCTTCTCAATAAACATTTTAGAAGGGAGAAATAAACATTTTAAAGTCTCTTTATATGATGACGACACTTGGGCATACTCTTCTTGCCTCTTGATATATAATCGTCCCCGATGAATTAAATTATTTTTATTATCGCGGCAATCAAGCTTTATACCCTGTATAAGACGCTCCGAAACGGTTGAAGTTACATAATTGGAATGAACTTTATGCTTTTTTAAGTCTTGAGCATTATCATCGGTATAGAAAGGTTCAATTGTCAAACTCCGTTGTTTATTATCAAGGTTACCTTCTAAAAATATTTGTTTGTTAGGGTCTAACTCTTTAAATAGAGACAAAATATCTTTTTCTGCTACAACTTTCAGCTCACGAAAACTTTGTATTTGAATTGGCACTATAGCAGTAGACATCCCCGAAAGCATAAAAGCCGCTTCAAGAACCGAGGTTTTACCGCAATTATTGCGTCCTACCAAAAGATTTACCCGTTTTAGGTCGTCTATTTTAAGCTTTTTTATTCCTCTGAAGTTTTCTATTGTAAGGGATTGATATTTCATAGCGGTTTATATCCTTTTTTCAATAATGCTCAAATTTTATCATTTTTTTTTGCAATTATATTTTTTCATTGCAGTTAATTAAGGGATTTCTCCTCGCTACGCTTGTCAAAATGACAGGCAAAAATAACAATTTGTCGCAATGAGAAGCAAAAATAACAGCTCGTTGACGTTACGGAGCAAAAAACAGCGCTTTTTGTTATTTCGAGTAAAGCGAGAAATTTTTTAATTAGATTTTTTTATATTTTACTTGTTTTCCGTATTTTACTTAAAATGTTAGGTTATATCCTCTTTGCCGAGATACGCCTCTATAACCTGCGGGTTGTTTTGTATTTGCTCCGGGGTTCCTTCGGCTATTACTTCTCCGAATACTAATGTTTGTATTGTTTCGCAAAGTTCCATTACAAATTTGAGTCTGTGTTCTATTAAAAATATTGCTATGTTAAATTCTTTTTGGATTTTTTTTATTATTTGTATCATTCGGATTAACTCTTCGGGAGTCATTCCGGCGGTAGGCTCGTCAAGGAATAGAACTTTCGGCTTTATAGCCATAGCTCTTGCTATTTCCACTCTTCGCTGCGCGCCGTAAGGAAGATTAACTACAAGCATGTCCGCAAAATCGGATATATCGAAAATTTCCATAAGTTTGTAAGAGTTTTCTTTTATTTTTGCTTCTTCTTGACGGCGTTTTTTTGTGTTGAAAAAGGCGCCGATAAGTCCGTAGCTAACCTGCGAATAGTGGGCTATTTTTATATGATCGAAAACCGTTAAATGTCTCCATAATAAAAGGTTTTGGAATGTTCTGCCAAGCCCTTTCGAGGCTATTTGGTGTGGAAGGAGGCCTGTTATTTCTTCTTGATCAAGCTTTACGCTGCCTTCGGAGGGTTTAAATGTTCCTGTAATAAGGTTGAATATGGTTGTTTTACCGGCTCCGTTGGGGCCTATTAAGCCTTGTATTCTATTTTTTTCGAGATTAAGGTTGTAGTTATGAACCGCCCTTAATCCTCCGAAAAAATGGGTCATGTTTTCTACTTTAAGCAGCGGAGTCATTTTTTATTTGTCTCCTTTTGGGGCAAGTATTTTTTTTATGTTAAATTCTTTAAATGCCACAAGTCCGGTAGGTTTGTATATCATTATCAGTATCATAATAACCGGTATTATAATCCATTTGAACAGTTCCAGAGGCCTTAAAGCTTCGCTTGCGAGATTAAAGCCTACCGCTCCTATGATTGAGCCTACTACGGAATTTAATCCGCCGAAATATACCATTGCAAATATTTCGGCAAGTTTTTTAATACCGAATGTTCCGGGATTTACGTAGCATAATACATGGGCGAAAAGCCCGCCTGCTATGCCCGCCCAGAATGCGGCGAACATAAATGTTACTATTTTTGTGCGTCTTGTGTTAACGGTCATTGCATTTGCGGCGGTTTCGTTGTCTCGAACCGCATTTGTAGCTTTTCCGATTACGGAGGTAACAAAATTGTTGATTATCCAGATTGATAATGCCGTCCATATAAAAACCGTAGGCAGATTCGCCAAAGAGGGCTGTCCGCCCATGCCTCTTGCTCCTCCCAAAACTTCAAGGTTTTCCACAAGACTTTTTACTATAAACATAAAAGCCAATGATATTATGGCAAGATAATCTCCTCTGGTTCTAAAGGAGGGTATGGCAACCAAAAGGGAACCGATCGCGGCGGATAGTCCGCCTATTATAAGAGCTATGGGAAATACAAAAGGCGCAAAAAAGGAAGGAAGCAGAGCTTCTCCGAAAAGCTTGTCGTTTGCGCACAAAATAAGGGTTACCGTAGAGGCGGCATAAGCGCCGAGAGCCATGAATCCGGTATGGGAGCATGAGAATTCGCCCATGTATCCGTTTATGACGTTTAAGCTTAAGGTTAAGATTATGGCTATGAATGTAAGTTTTATTGTAACTATTCTGTAATCGCTTATACCCGCCCATATGTCTATTATTATGTATAATAATATCAGATATAAGACGGTATAAACGGGCGTAGGCAGTTTATAAATTTTTGCGGCGATTTTATTGATTTTACCGGAGAAAAAGCGGGCGGTTAAGGTTAAAGGGAGCAGATAAACTATGATTATATAAGCCAAAGCTCCGGGTATTAAAAGCGGTTTTTTTAGCATTATAAGAAAGCCGAACAATGCCGGAATTTTCGGAAGCCCGAGCGTCCAAGCTATATTATTGCCTATAAGGCATTCTATAATAACCGCAGTTAAAAACCCGAAAAGCCAGCTTAATGCGGGCATTGCGGCAAAGAATCCAAAAAATTTTTTAAATCCGATAATTGGTTTCATTTTTTTATATTTACAATGGAAATTGGGTTAACTTTTATTTGGCATAATATTTATTATTCGGACAATTATGATTTTTCGCTTTGTATTGTTTGCGGAAAGTTGCAAGCAAAAAGAATTAAAGCCTTAAGCTTGAACTATGGGCTTTGCCGAAAAATCCGTGGGGACGCGCGGTCAATATAATAAGTATTATCGAGTATGCTATAAGGTCTCTTAATGTAGAAGGAAATATCATAGCCGTAAATATTTCTATAAATCCGAGCAAGAAACCTGCTAACGCCGCGCCCAAAATTGAGCCCCTGCCGCCTAATATTGCAGCTACAAAAGCTTTCCACCCCAAAAGTATCCCCATGTGAGGATCTAATACCGGATATGCAAGCCCGTAAAGTATGCCGGCGGCAGCCGCAAGTCCGGAACCTATGGCAAAGGTTAAAGGAGCTATTACGTTTAAGGATATTCCCATAAGGGGAATTATCAAAAAATCGTAAGACATAGCCCTCATAGCCATGCCCCATTTTGTTTTTTCTATAAAGAAGTGCAGCCCCGCCATTAGAAAAAGGGAGATTGCCACTATTATTATTTTTTTGTTGGTAATAAAGACGCCGGAGATGTTGTAAGTAACTGTTTCTATAAGCGAAGGAAAAGCGATTCTTTTTGTGCCGAATATGGCTATATTGGAGGTTTCTAATATAATGCCTATCATTAAGCCTGTAATTGCGGCGGATGCGCGCGGAGCGTTTCTTAATGGTCTATACCCGATTTTTTCTATTAATACTCCGAGGAGCGAGGTTAACAGCATAGAGACTATAATTGTCAAAATCAGCACAAGCCAGCCGGGGACGGCGCTTCCGAATAAAAGAATGAAAAGGCTTGCTATGCAAAAACCGATGTATGCGCCGATCATAAAAATATCGCCATGCGCAAAATTAAAGAGCATAAGTATGCTATATACCATAGAATAGCCGAGAGCTATAAGAGCGTAAAAGCTTCCCCACTGTAAAGCATTGATAAGGTTTTGGAGAAAGTATTCCATATTACCTCTGAATTTTGTCGGATAACTTTGTAGTTTGCCCGTTTTCTGCGTTGAAAAAAAATTTTAATCCTCGAAATACCACATGTATTACTCCTGTTAAAATTTTTTTTCGCCTTGCAAACGAACAAGCTACTTTGTTATCCAACAAAATTTTATTATTTTTAATAATGGAGCGTTTAACCGTCAATTAAGGGGTTTCGCCTCATTTGGAGCGAAGCGAAAAACCTCTTAATTATTTTTTTCATCTTTGTCCGTCCTGTTTTATATTTAATTTTTTTTAAAAAAATTACGGGCATACAGATTTATAGAATTTGAACTCGCCTTTGTCGCTTATTTTAACGATAACCGCGCATTTTACGGGATCGCCGTCCGGCGTAAAACTCATGTTGCCGGTAACTCCTTCAAAGTTTTTTATTTCCGCAAGGTTATTTTTAACATTTTTGCGGTCTTTTTTTATATCTCCGCTAAATTCCGTCAGAGATTCTATTGCTTTTTGTGCAAGTTTTAAAGAATCCCAAGTTAAAGCGCATACGTCGTCCGGCACATAACCATATTTTTCTTTATAACGGTCTATGAATTCCTTTGTAATTCCTTCGGCTCCGGCAGCCGCGTAATGGGTGCTGAAAAAAGCGCCGTAGCAGTCGCTGCCGCAAAGGGTGATTGTTTCGGAAGAACCCCAGCTGTCGCTTCCGAGTATCGGTTTTTTCCAACCGAGTTCGCGAGCCTGTTTAACTATTAGGGCAACTTCGTTGTAATATTGCGGAACAAATAGAACTTCGGCTCCGGAATTTATTATTTTGGTAAGCTGGGAGCTAAAATCGGCATCTTTTGTAGTAAAGCTTTCGTAAGATACTACGGAACCTTCGCCGTTATTTTTTTCCCATGCCTGTTTGAAGTATTCGGCAAGCCCTTTGGGATAATCGCTTGCCACGTCGTAAAGAACCGCCGCTTTTGTGAGTTTGAATTCATTTTTTGCAAAATTTGCCAGCATTGGACCTTGGAAAGGATCAAGAAAACATCCTCTAAAGACATAAGGTCTGTCTTTTGTGGTGTCCGGGTTGGTTGACCAAGGGCTTATCATCGGAGTAGCGTAGCTTTCCGCAACGCCTCCGGCTGGTATTGCCTGTTTTGAAGATTGCGGACCTATTATTATTATAACCTCGTCTTCGGTAATCATTTTTGTATTGGTTTTAACTGCGGATTCCGCTTGGGCTTCGTTGTCTTCTACTATAAGCTCCACAGGATATTTTTTGCCGGCTATTTCTATTCCTCCGGCTTTTTCTATATCTTCCAACCACATTTTCGCGGTATTTTTGCTGTTTTCTCCCACTTTTGGTATGTCGCCGGTAATAGGAGCGTTAACGCCTATTTTAATTATCTTTTTTTTACCCCAGCACCAGCCGGAAGATGATAGGGCAAATAGAGCGAAAAAAATAGCGGTTAGAATAAGACTTAATTTTTTCATAATTGATCTCCCGTTTATAAAGATTTGAAAATATTTGACCGCCGGTTGTATTTTTTGCAAATTAGCAAATTGGATAGATAAATTATTTTTCCGATAACGGTCTTAAAAGCTTTATACTAATATAATTATAAAGGATTTATGTCAATTTATTATATAGACGCCGCATAAAAAGTTCTGTTTTGTTTGATTATAAAATTTCGATTCTCCTTTCTTGACTTTTGGGCGGTATAAAACTATTTCAAACTAATAAGGAAAGTAATCAAATGATACAAATAGTCGGAGTAGTAAAATTTTTTATTCGACTTTGAAAAAGGGGCGAAGTAGAAATTCGGACGGCAATTTTTAGACAGAGGAAAATAGAATGATACTAATTATAGATTTCGGCTCTCAATATAACCAGCTTATAGCGAGAAGGGTAAGGGAAAGTAGAGTATATTGTCAAATAGAGCCTTATAATATAGGAATAGATAAAATTAAAGCTCTCGCTCCAAAAGGGATTGTTTTATCCGGCGGACCTATGAGCATTTATGATAAAAAGAGTCCTAAAGTTGATAAAAGAATTTTCGATCTTGATATCCCTATACTCGGAATATGTTACGGATTGCAGTTTATGATAGACGCTTTAAAAGGAGGCGTAAAAAAAGCCGAAAAACGAGAATACGGTTTTGCGGCTTTGAATATAAAAAGGGAACATGCTTTGTTTGCCGGAATAGATAAAACAACGGAATGCTGGATGAGTCATGGCGATTCCATATATAAGCTTCCAAAGGGCTTTAGCCTGCTTGCTTCTACGGATAATACCGAGTTTACGGCGGTTGCAAACGAAGAAAAAAAGCTTTACGGTTTTCAGTTTCATCCCGAAGTTGCTCATACGCCGAAAGGGAAAAAAATGCTTGAAAATTTTGCAATAAATATAAGCGGCGCAAAACGCGATTGGACGATGAAATTTTTTGCAAAAAAAGCGATAAGCGAAATTAAGGGCAGCGCGAAAAATGATAAGGTTATACTCGGGTTAAGCGGCGGAGTTGATTCTACGGTTACTTCGGTTTTGCTCGATAAAGCTTTGGGAAAAAATTTTACAGCTATATTTGTAGATAACGGTTTATTGCGAAAAAACGAGGCTGATAATTTAAAGGGTATATTTAAGGAGCGTCTTAAAATAAACGTTAAATTTATTAATGCGGAAGATAGATTTTTGGACGCGCTTAAAAAGGTAACCGACCCCGAAAAAAAAAGAAAAATAATAGGAAAAATATTTGCGGATATATTTGAAGAGGAGGCGAGAAAGATTGAAGGGGTTAAATTTCTTGCGCAAGGAACGTTATATCCGGACATTATAGAATCGGTTTCGGTTTTCGGCGGGCCTTCCGCAGTTATAAAATCTCATCATAACGTAGGAGGGCTTCCCAAAGATATGAAGCTTAAATTAATAGAGCCTTTAAAGTATCTTTTTAAAGACGAAGTCCGAAAACTGGGCAAAACGCTCGGCGTAAACTCGATGCTTATATGGAGACAGCCGTTCCCGGGACCAGGACTCGCGATAAGGGTAATAGGAGAGGTAACAAAAGAACGTTTGGAAGTATTAAGAAAAGCGGACGCTATTCTTCTTGAAGAAATACATGCGGCGGGATATTATAAAAAATTATGGCAGTCTTTTGCGGTTCTTTTGCCTATTAAGAGCGTTGGAGTAATGGGAGATTCAAGAACTTATGAAAATATAGCCGCTATAAGAGCGGTAACAAGCAAGGACGCTATGACCGCAGATTGGGCAAAGCTTCCGCAAAAGCTTTTGGGTAAAATATCAAATAGAATTATCAACGAAGTATCGGGAATTAACAGAGTCGTATATGATATAAGCTCCAAACCCCCCGCTACTATAGAATGGGAGTAAAAAAATGGATAATCAAAAAATATCTGATCCCGGAATTGATTTTGAAGAGGAAGATGCAAGTTCTGTTTTTTTTAAAAAAGATAGGATGCAAGAGATAGCAAAGTTAAAAAAAAAAATTAACTATATAGCTTTTTTTATGTTTATTTTGATATGCGCGTCAGCGGCGTTATTTTATTTTAATTTAACGGAGATAATGCTTGAAGTAAAAGACGGCGGCGCTTTAAAAATAGAGAAGATTTCCAACGATATCGACGCTAAAATAGCCACTTTAAACGCTTTGAATGCCGACTTTAAAGGCGATGCGACAAAAAAGATAGAAGCGATTAAAAAAGATTTTAAGAAGATAGCGGGAAAGCTTAAAAAAATCGAAAATATTGAAAAAACCTTAAAGAATAAATCTGATAAAAAGGAGTTAAAAAAGGTATCGGACGATTTTACAATTTTGTTGGAAGATAAAATAACATCTGCGGAATTTAAAAAAATATCGGAAGAGTTCCAAAGGAATGTTAAAAGCTCCATAAAGTCTTCATTAGAGCAAAGCCTTACCAAAAAAGTTCTTGAAGACAGAATAGCCGTTGTTGAAAAAAATATGAAAATTAAGCTTCTACGCGTATCCGGAGACGCCGAAAATTTGATAGCAAACGCAAAAGGGGAAATGGAAAAGGATATAGATAAAAAGATGTCCGCATTGATTAAAGATTTTGAGATAAGTATGCACAATTATGTTCGGCAGGCTATTCAAGGGCAGAATAGCAATTAATTGTCGGGCGGAAACAAAAATGATAAAAGACCGGCGAATAACGCATTGGCTTAATTTTTGCAAAAGTTTTAAGCGCGGAATTAAGCGGCAACTTTAAATATAAGAGAGTTAAGCCGTTAAAAATATTTAATTATAAAAATATTTAATTATAAAAATGAATGGTTATAAAAATGAAGCAAGCAACCGTAATTATACCTGCAAGATACGCCTCGTCAAGATTTCAGGGCAAGCCTCTCGCCCTTATTTCCGGCAAATCTATGATAAGAAGAGTTTATGAAAATGCTCAAAAGGCTTCCGCTATAAAAGATGTTTTTATAGCGACGGATGACGAACGAATAGCAAAAGAGGCGAAGAGCTTTGGCGGCAAATATATTATCACTTCAACTAAACATAAATCCGGCACGGACAGAGCGGCTGAAGCGGCGGATATAATTGGTTTGAAAAAAGAGGATATAATAATAAATGTTCAAGGAGATCAGCCTCTTTTTGATTTCAGATGCCTTACCGAGATTATTACCCCGTTTAAAACCGGTTTTGACGGAATGAGCGCGCTTGTATGCAGAATAACAAAGCCCGAAGAGATAACCGATCCTAAAGACGTAAAAACCGTTTTTGATAAAAACGGTTTTGCGCTTTATTTTTCCAGAGCCTCGATCCCTTACGACAGAGACGGTTTAAGCCTTAATAATACATATTATAAACATTTGGGTTTTTACGCTTATACCAAAAGGTTTCTTGAAAAGTTTGCCTCCTTGCCGGAAGGAGACCTTGAAAAAAGGGAAAAATTGGAACAGTTAAGAGCTTTGGAATACGGTTTAAAAATTAAAATAGTTGTTACAAGTTACGATTCTTTTGAAATAGATTTGCCTTCCGATATAAAAAAGGCGGAAAAGATTATTAGCGAAAAGTTTCAAGAGGAATAACCGATTTATTCAGGCAAGACGCGGCGGTCGGCGTTGGTATCGCTTCCGTTCCATCGTTTAAATAAATTATTATCTATCTGCAAATAATCGCATATTTTGCCTAATGTCTGATTAATAATATCGTCTATGTTTTTAGGACGGTGATAAAAAGCCGGAATTGCCGGCAAAATACATGCCCCGTTATCCGCGGCTTTTAACATAAGTTTAAGATGCCCTTTATGAAACGGCGTTTCTCTTATCATCATAACAAGCTTTTTTCCCTCTTTTAAAGTTACGTCCGCGGCTCTTGTTATAAGATTATTATTATATGAATTTGCAGTTGCAGATAATGTCTTGATGCTGCACGGAATAATTACCATGCCGTCAGATAAAAAAGAACCGCTTGCAATTTTTGCTTCTATCTCGTTATTGTTATAAAAAAAGCCGGATAAAGAGAGAATATCTTCAAATTTATATTCGGTTTCTATCTCCATTATTTTTTTTGCGGCTTCAGACGCTATTACGTAAGTTTCGATCTGTTTTTTTTTTAAAAATTCAAGAAGCTTTATGCTATAAATAATGCCGCTTGCTCCGCTTATGCCAATAATTATTTTTTTCATTTTTTTAAACTCGGTCGGATAGCCGCGTAGTTTGCCCGTTTCCGTTTTCAAAACGAATAAACTGCTTTGTTCGCCGACTGAATTCCCTTTTTATTTAGTTAGTTGATACTGAAAAACCTGCATTTTAAACGTAAGCGGTTTTGCCAATATCTATTATTTATCGCTTTTTATTAAGGGATTTCTCCTTGCTTTGCTCGTCGAAATGACAGGCGGGAATTTTTTCCTGTCATTTCGACCGAAGGGAGAAATCCCTTAATTATTTCCTTTTTTTAGTAATGAGTATTTCCTCTTAATATTTGTAAGAAAATGTTAAGAGGAATATTGAACGCTTGCAAATATCCCAATATAATATACTTTTTTAGCGCCGAATAGTTAAGATTTTTTTGGTATAAATTATTAGGTTTTTAAATTATATATTTTTTTATATTTTGGTTAAGCGGCTTTTTATAGGTATTAACAAATTTTTCAGCTAATCGCAATTTTCTTTTACGTCGCGACTATGGACGTTTGATAGGGGGTATCATTTTGTTATACTTTTTCAGCATCGACTAATTTAATTTTTTATATACGGTCTCCATCCATTCCGGCGTTTTTGGCGCTTCTGCTTTATGATAGCTTTTAGAGTATGGTTTTATGTCTATAACCGGGCTTTTGTCAAAAGCTTCCAACCCTTGAACTTTTAATATATTATTATTTTTTTCGATAAGTTTTACGGTTGTTATAAGTATAGGGTTTGGTCTTGCTTGGCTGCATACGGCAAATATTCCTTTTTTCGGCAGTTCTTTTATTCCCATAGGATGAACTTTTTTTATTTTTCTTTCCTTATCCGAAATTTTATGCCCCCAATATAATATTACAATATGAGAATGATCTTCTATGCCGTCTAACAGATCGATTTTATCAGGTTCGATTATTATTTCTGCTATAGCCTCTTTTATTTTTTTTCTTTCGGTTTTTATGTTGTCTATTTTTTCGGAGAATGAGACTTTGTTTTTATCGGCGCTCTTATTATTCTCTTTGATTTTGCTTTTTACAATTCCTATCGGTTTTAAGATTATTTCGATATTTTTTTTCATTTATTCTCCTTGCGGCATTTTATATGTTTGTCCTATTTTGCCGTACCTTTTTTTCATATCTTTATATACCGGTTTTCCGGTTAAAAAGGTATATATTTTATCCGTTTTTTTTTCGGGGTCAATATCGTTAAATTCTTTCGGATATAAAATTTTTCCGGCGGTATAAGCGTTTGCAAGCGCTGTGCCTATGTTTGTTATATACAAATTAAATGGAAAAAGTATATATGCTTTTTTATTGCGAAAGGCTTTTAGCCCTTTATAGTAATTTGTTTTTTTAAGTATATCCTGTTCGATTAATGTTTTTCCCCCGCCGTCTATAAATATAATGTCAGGGTTTAATAATAAAAGTTTTTTTTTGTTTAAAATCACATGGCTTTGTTTAAAATTAGGGATTTTTTCCGAAATATTTTTTGCGTTAATCCATTTAAGCGGAATGTAGTTTTTTTCGGAGCTTTCAATGCCTCTTGCTCCTCTGTATCCTATTCCGCAAGGATATACGGAAGGTTTTTTATTGTCGCTTATATTTGAAGCCCGTTTTTGCAAGTCTTTTCGAGCGGCTTCGATATAATGGATTATTTCGGAGGCTCTTGTTTGTTTATTTAAAATTTTTCCTATAAGCGTAATCGATTTATAAACGGTTTCGTCAAACGTAGAGGATATCCCATAACTTATTATAACTATAGGTATATTTAAACTTTTCTCTATTTCGTCCGCCTTTAAAGGGGCAAGGTATGAGGCGAATATAATGTCCGGCGCTACTTTTAATACGGCTTCCATATCCGGTTTTTTATTAATTGCCGCGGGGCCGCCGGGTCCTATGGAGGGCAGTTTTGTAAAATTCGGATTTGCAATTCTATATGGTCTTCCTTCGGGTCTTATTTTTTCCATCTCTTCTATGCCCGCCAATTTATCTTGAGCGTTAAGATAGGATATTAACCTGAGAGTTCCGGGTCCTATGCAAATAATTTTTTCCGGATTGTTCGGAACCGAAACTTGCCTGCCGGTTATATCCGTAACCGTTAAGTTTTCGGAAAAAGCGTTTGAGCAAAAGCATATTGAAATGATTAAGAATAAGATTATTTTTTTCATTTTAAACCCTTTTATATAGGAACGACTATTGTATATTGGTTTATTTTTGCAAGTTTAACCTCTATATCGTAAACCTCTTTTATGATTGAAGGAGTTACGGCATCTTTATTTGTAAAGCTATGAACGGTCTTGTTTTTTATTGTCAAAAATTTATCCGCAAAGCGAAAGGCAAGATTTAGATCATGAATGGATATTACGGCGGCTATTTTTTCTTTTTTTATGATTTCGTAAAGCAGTTCCATAACTTCCATTTGGTTTTTCATATCCAGACTGCTTGTAGGTTCGTCTAATAGTAATATTTTAGGTTCTTGAGCTAATGCTCTTGCAATTATTACTTTTTGCATTTCTCCGCCGCTTAATGTATGAAGCGATCTAAGCGCAAGCTTGTCGAGCTTCATTATTTTTAAGGTTTTCTCCACCATATACAAATCTTTTTCTCCTACGTCCCAGTTTATATAAGGTTTTCTGCCGAGCAGCACAGCGTCGAATACGCTTTGATATTGATTGTCGTATTTTTGAGGAACATAGCCTATTGTTTTTGCAATTAAAGCGGTTGTCATTTTTAATATATTTTTGTTGCCGATACATATTTGCCCCTTATTCGGACGCAATATATTATTAAGGCATTTTAATAAGGTAGATTTTCCGGCGCCGTTTGTTCCCAATACGCCCAGTATTTCTCCTTGTTTTAATTCAAAGCTTATATTTTTTAGAGTTTTATGACTGTTGTAAGAGAATTCAATTCCGTTTACGGATAAAATCATTTTTTGTATCCTTTTATTAATAAGTATAAAAATAAAGGGGCTCCCATAAAGGATGTTAATACGCCTACCGGAAGCGCGCCGGAAACTATTACGAGCCTTCCCAAAGTGTCTGCTCCAAGCAGTAGGAGCGAGCCTATTATGCAGGAAAACGGTATAAGCAGTCTATAATCTTCTCCTGTTAATGTTTTTGCAATATGAGGAGAAAGAAGCCCTAAAAAGGATATAACGCCATGGAACGCCGTAATTGAAGCCGCAAGAAAAGCCGCTGTTATCATTCCTATAAAACGTATTTTTTCAACCGATACTCCAAGACCTTTAGCGGTTTCTTCTCCGGCGGATATCGCGTTAAAATTCCATCTGTTAAAAAAAAGCCAAAAACTTGCTATAACTGTTATTATCGTTAATATGCCCGTTTCTTTTATGTTTGATCGGGCTACGTCTCCGAATGTCCAAAAAACGGACGCTGCAAGCTCTGTTTCGTCTGCAAAGTAGCGGATTAAAATTGTGCCGGAATTAAATAAGGAGGATAAAGCAATTCCCGCAAGTATTATGGCTTCGTAAGATAGTTTTTTTATTTTTGCCAAAGCCATTATAATGAATATTGTTCCGAGCGCTCCTATAAAAGCAAAAATACCGGTATAATATGCGCTTTTTAAATTTTGAGTTCCAAAAATAGATATTGCCAAAGATACTCCGAAAGCCGCGCCCTGACTTATTCCTAAAGTGGAAGGAGAACCAAGAGGGTTTTTAAGCAAAGCTTGTATTGCGACGCCTGCGGCGGCAAGCCCCCAACCGGATATAACGGCGGCTAGAATTCTGGGAATCCTTATATTGAATAATATTATTCGGATATTATTTTCGCTTTTTCCTGTTATAGCATTTATAATATCTGCTATGGAAATATAATACGCCCCGTTTTTTGCCGAGTATATGCAAAGCAATATAAGCGCCGTAAAAAGGAGCAAAAATAATATTTTTTTTTTCTTATTCTATCTTTATATAATTTTGCTAATTCCATTTTTATGCAAAAAAAAAGCCGCGAAAACAGGGCGGATAACAGATGCCTGTTATTTGCCTTAGCCTTCGTGGCTTTTATAATTCCTAATTTAAAAGAGTAGTTATACTTTGTTTGTTTTACAGTTTATATATTCCGCTTTTTTGCGGACTATTTTATCCGAATTCTTTCGGATGTTTTGATTTTCGCTATTCTTTATTTTTGTATATGTCAATATTTTTTTAACTTTTTTTATAAATAAGCCTCGTAATAATTATAACAAGCCCTTTATATCAATTCTTGCGGTTCTGTTCGGTCTTATATCTTCAACTATTTCCGCTTTTATTTTTCTTTTATTATCGGATAATAAAATTTTGTCTCCGCAATTTAATTTTCGGTTTACCTTAACAAAACCGCAGCTTAATCCTTTGGGGGTTTTTTTTTCGGATATGTTTTTTGAAGTTATGCAAAATATTTTATCCTCGTTTCTATCTATAGCAATGTCTGTGGCGCAGGTTAAAACGGTTCCTATTTTTTCTTGATTTGCATCGTAAACTTTTGATAGCGCGGGTATTTTTCTTAAATTATACCCTGCAAAGGGATATGTATATTCCTTATTTTCAGTATCTGACAAAGCAGTTTTGCCTATAAAATCTTTTGTAAATTCTGTTTTCTCTTTATTATAAGGAAGAGCGAATATCCAAGGATTATTAATAAATTTCCATCCGCCTATATCCTGATGAGACAAGGGCAAAACGGCTCCGGCGCGCAAAGAATCTCTTGCGGCTAATCCGCAAGGCGTAAGGTCAAAATCTTTTCCGGCTTTAATGAGCATTTCCCATACTTTTAGAAGATTTTCGCTTTGCATAAAAAGTTCAAATCCAAACTCGCCGGTATATCCGGTTCGGGATAATAGAATTGAAGAGCCGTCTTTTAAAGTAACCGAAGATTCCGGCAAAAAAGAGCCTTTAAAGGTAAAATATTTTAGGTTGTCAAAAGCTTTTTCTCCGTTTTTTAAAAGGGGCAAAAGAATTTTTGCGGAATTTACGCCCTGAATATCTATTTTACCTATTTTATCGGTTAAATCTTTAATTTTACAATCCAAGCCGTTTGAGTTTTCCATAAGATGTTTTGTAATCAAAGCGCCCATTCCGGCGTTTACAACTATCATAAATCGATCTTTATCAAACCTATAAACCACAGAATCGTCTAAGGTTTCCCCTTTTTCGTTTAAAAAGATTCCATATACGCATTGTCCGTTTTTTAAAGGCTCTTTTTGAAAATTTGCGCATTCGGACAAATTTTTTGTAAAAGTTTTTTGAAGCAGATCAAAGGCTTGAGCGCCTTTAAGAGTTATAACCGCCATATGGCTTGTATCGAAAATTCCGGCTTTTGTTATAACCGCAATATGTTCCTTTTTAACTCCTTCCGGATACCATAAAGGCATTTCATACCCTCCGAATTGAGCCAAGTTTGCCTTTGCCGATTTATGCCAGTTGTAAAGAGGAGTTTTTTTAATCATTTTAGTATTTCCTTATTTTACGGCTTTATTGTTTTATATTTTTGCAGCGAGATCGCCCTCGCCTTATTCCTTGAAATAATATCTATCGCCGTTAATTCGTTTCCCGCATTCAGTCTTATTTATAAAAAGGTATTACATAGAACCGCTTAAAAATTCAATCTAAACTTTATATTTTTTTGTCGGATAAGCCCTATATCGCGGTTATTTGATTTATAAGCGCTTATATTTAAAAAAGGTCTGATATTTGACCGAACCAAAAGGGTTTGTTATATACCAAAAATCAATTTTCAACCCATTATTTTAAAGAGGAATAAACCCCGTGAAAAGATTATCGGAAGAATATTTAAAAAATCTGCTTAAAACTACGGAACGCGGGGACGCAAGAGAGGAAAGCTATTACAAACATCTTGATAATTTAATTCAAGGGTATGCAGAAAACGAAAACATTAAAAATATAGACGTAACGATTTTGCCTAAAAAAACGGAAGCCGGAAATCCGGATTTTAGAATATGGGACGGAAAAACTCATATAACCGGTTATATAGAGGCAAAAGCGCCGTCTGTTACAAATCTTGACAATATAGAGAATACCGAGCAGTTAAAAAGGTATATCTCGACATTTCCGAATATTATACTTACCAATTTTTATGAATTTAGACTTTACAGAAACGGAAGCGAAATTGCGCGCGCTACAATCGGACGCCCTTTTATTGCAAATAAATTACGCAAAAAACCGCCTCTTGAAAATATAGAAAAATTTAAAAAATTGCTGGAATTTTTTTTCTCCTTTTCTTTGCCCAAAATAGACTCCGCGTCTTTGCTTGCGGTAGAATTGGCAAAAAGAACCGGTTTTTTACGAGATGAAATTATCGGCATAAAAATAAAAGAAAAGAAAGATAAAAGTTACAAGCAACTTAGCGGTTTTTTTGAAGCGTTTAGAGAGTATCTTATAGGAGGCTTAACCGAAGAACAGTTTGCGGATCTTTACGCTCAAACCGTAACCTACGGAATGTTTGCGGCAAGAACAAGAGCAAGAGGGGAATTTAATCGCCGTTCGGCTTTTGATTATATACCGCATACCATAGGGATTTTACGCGATATATTTCGTTTTATCTCTTTTGAAGAGCCTCCGAAATCGATCAAAATTATAGTAGATGATATTGCCGAAGTTTTAAATGCCGCAGAGGTTGATAAAATATTAAATGAATATAGGCGCACAGGGAAAGGGGAAGACCCGATAATTCATTTTTACGAAACTTTTTTAACTGCCTACGATCCCAAAATCCGCGAAAAACGCGGGGTTTATTATACGCCGGAAGCGGTTGTCGGATATATAACCCGCGCTATACATTCAATTTTAAAAACTCATTTTAATTTGGCGGACGGTTTGGCAAGCGAAACCGTAAAACTTTTGGATCCTGCGGGCGGAACTTTAACATTTCCCGCGGAAGCTATTCGTTTGGCGTCTGCCGAATTTACGGAAAAATACGGCAAAGGCGGATTAAAAAGCTGGATTAGCAGGCATATATTAGAAAATTTTTATGCGTTCGAGCTTATGATGGCGCCTTATGCAATAGGGCATTTAAAGATCGGGTTTATATTTGAAGAACTCGGCTATAAAATAAAAGATAAGGAGCGTTTTAAACTTTATTTGACTAGGGTCTGTTGACATTTTCGGAATAACAGCTTGAAATACCATCGCAATCTTGTAAGTTATTTTTTTTTACATATAAAAATAATAACGAGATTGCGATGGTTCGACTAGGGTCTGTTGACATTTTCGGAATAACAGTTTGAAATACCATCGCAATCTTGTAAATTATTTTTTTTTACATATAAAAGTAATAACGAGATTGCGATGGTTCGACTAATGCTCAAT
>JAFDMD010000146.1 GCA_019306185.1 Deltaproteobacteria bacterium | reverse complement strand
TATTATTTATCCCTTTTTATTAAGGGATTTCTCCTCGCTTTGCTCGTCGAAATGACAAGCAAAAATAACTTATGTTAAAATAACCAAAAGTAATCTCATGCTGTCATTTTGCCCTAATCAAAAAGCGGAGCAAACAAACTCGGATACTGCCGAATTTAATTATCGGATAATCAACTAAACGGCTCATTTTTTATACTTTTTACTATCTTTTTCAGTATTGATATTATACTTTTTAAGCGCCGACTATTTCACCCGCTCTACATACTGCCCTGTTCTTGTATCTATTCTTATTTTTTCCCCTTCTTCTATAAATGGCGGAACATTAAGGGTATATCCGGTTTCTAATGTAACCGGTTTGGAGCTTCCGGATGCGGTATCCCCTTTAATCCAAGGATCCGCTTTTGTAATTTTAAGCTCTACAAAGTTGGGCAGGGTTATTCCTATAGGTTTTTCATCAAACATTAAAATGCTGCATACGATATTTTCTTTTAAAAGGTCTTTTGCCTCGCCTATCTGTTCCGCAGTTAAAAATTCCTGCTCGTAATTGGAGTTGTTCATAAAGCAGTAGTTTTCTCCGTCAAAATATAGGTATTCCATTTCGGCTTCGGCAAGGCTTGCTTTGTTGAATTTTTCGCCGGATCTGTATGTTCTGTCAAATTGGGAGCCGGTTATCATGTTTTTTAATCTGCATTTATAAAGCGCCTGTCCTTTGCCCGGTTTTACAAACCCAAAATCGGTTATTATATAGGGTTCGTTATCTATTTCTATTTTTAACCCTTTTTTTAGGTCTCCGCATTCATACATGTTTTTATCTCCTTGAAATTTTTTTAGGTTTAAAGCCTTTTTTTTATAGGCTTTTCTATAAGGCAAGCTATAAAAATAGTCAATTATCTATTAGTTCCTTATAAAGTTCTACTGTGGATTGACACATTTTTTGCGTTGTAAAATTTTTTTTTATTTGCTCTTTTGCCTGTTTTCCGAGTTTTTCTCTTTTTTCTTTATTTAAAAGAGCATCTTTTAAGACTTTAGCCAAAGATTCGGCGTTTTGGGGTTTAAAAAGCCAGCCTGTATAATTGTCTTTAATAGTTTCCAAACTTCCTCCGAAAGCCGGCGCTATTACCGCTTTTTTTGCGGCTTGCGCCTCTATTATTGTTCTTCCGAAGGATTCCGGCTTAACGGACGCGGATATTACTATGTCCGAAAGGGCTATTGCCGCGGGCATGTCGGAGCAATGCCCCGCAAAAAGGATTCTTTGCGCAAGTTTTAATTTTTCTATTTTTTCTTTAAGCTGATTAACGTAATTTGAATTAGCGGGTATGCCGCCGGCAAATATTGCTTTCCATTTAAGCTCCGATATTAAAGAGAGGCTTTTTATAAAAAGATCGTGCCCTTTAAGTCTTGTTAGTCTTGCGGGAAGTAGAATTAACGGCGTATGTTGTTCCTTTATTTTCCATTTTTTCTTTAGACTTTCAAGCCGCTCCTTTTCTATTTTATCGGTATTTAAATATTTATTATCTACCCCTCTGTGTATTATTCTTATTTTATTTTCGGCAATTCCGTACTCTTTTTTTATATGTTTGGCTATTATGTTAGAAACCGCTATTATTTTATCCGCTTTTGTCATTATCGCGCTGTATTTGTTTATGGAATAAAAGCCATGAAAGGTGGTTATAAGTTTGGGTCTTTTTTTTTTCGGCAGGCTTTTATATGCAAAGTATGCTATCCAAGCGGGCAGTCTGGAACGAAGATGGAGTATGTCCGGTTTTTCTTTTAAAATTATGTTTCTTATGCCGGGTATGTGGATAAGGGCTCGAGGAGTTTTTTCCGGTATGTATTTATAGGTTATATGCAAACCGCCTTGTTCTTGAAGGGACTTTACCATTTGCCCGCCTGCTGAAATCACGATTGAATTATGTCCGTTTTGCACAAGGTAATCGGATAGTTCCAAAGTTCCTTTTTCTACGCCCCCTTCTTCGAGTTCGGGCAAAACTTGTATTACTTTAATTTTTGAGGATGCCATCTTTCTAATATTTCCTTTGCGCATCTTGCGGCTTCGTTAAGAGGCATGTCGTTTAATGTCGATTGCTCTTTTTCTATTGCGTCGGCGCTTACGACATACCTGTTTTTTATTAAATATCGGATGCTTTCTTGAAATTTATTATTTTTTTCTTTCCATAATATCGGAATTATTCCGACTATGCATCCGGCGGTAATCGCTTCGTATATCATAGACATGCTATCTGCGGTCAAGCATACGTAACGGCTTTGATCATATTCTTTTTCCACCCATCCTTCGGGCGTATCTTTGTAATCGAAAAACATGGCGTTTTTTCTATTGGAAGCAATGTTTTTTAAACTTTCGGACGCGTCGATTGGAGTTCTGGGCGAAGATGATATTGTCCATTGAATTGCGGGGTTGTTTGTTAGAATTTTTTCGATTTTTTTTGTTATATCATTTGTATCCCATTTGTAATGACGATTTTTTTTATCCGCGCCGCCTACGAGTATTAACCCTTTTTTATCCTTTTTATTCGGGTTGTAAACGGAAAGATTGGGAGGTCCTATGGTTGTAAGGATATTTTGTCTTGGTTCCGGCTTGTCATGAAACGGAATAAAACAGAGATCGAATTTATTTATTAAAAAGGATTCCGGAGTCATACAGGTCGCCGCTTTTGCGCCGGATTTTTTTTTTTCGATTAATATCGGCAGGCAGGTATGGGAACCTGTTCCTATTATAATATCAAAAGATGATGGCGTAGAAGTATTGGAAAATCGTAACGCTTTGCCGATTAAATATGCTATGCCGTTTTTTATATAAGAGGATAAAGCGGGCTTTACGGTTTTATACTCTACGTTTACGGGGGCAAGTTTTTCCAAAGCTTTTAATATTCCTATTGTCTGTTTTTGGTGCCCTGGTCTGCCGTCTAAAAACGCTTTTATTCTAATTGGTTTTGTTTTAAGGTTTGGCATTTTTTAATTTATCCTCAATAAACTTATCGAAATTTTGCAAATTATCATCCGTAAATTTTATATTTATTCCTATAATTATAGGTTTGCAAAAAAAATTTATATTCGCGGGTATTTTAACGTAATCTTTTTCGGTAGTAATTATAAAGTCGGCGTTTATATTTTTTGCGGCGTTATTTATTTTTTCAAAATCTTTTTTTTGATATTTATGATGATCTTCAAATTCTATAAAGCTTTTTATAGAACAGCCGAATTTATTAACTGTTTTATAAAATTCTTTGTTTTTGGCAATGCCGGAAAAGATAATCGCTTTTTTATCTTTTAAAAAATTTATATTCGCTTTTTTATTTTTGATTATAAAAGGGGCGTGCGCGCTTTTAAAAATAGGCGAGGCGGTTATTTTTTTTATATTTTCCGAAATTAAGTTTTCGGCTCTTGTTAATATTAGGGCGTCGGCTCTCTTAACGGAGGAGATCGGCTCTCTCAATATTCCGCGCGGCAGTAATTTTTTATTTCCAAACGGCTTTCTATCATCCGCAAGAAGCAGGTTTATATCTCTAAATAGTTTTTGATGCTGAAAACCGTCGTCTAATATTATTATATTGGCTTCGAATCTTTCTATTGCGAGAATGCCGGATTTATATCTGTTTTTTCCGGCTATAACCGGTATGTTTTTTAATCTTTTTGCAATCATAAAAGGTTCGTCTCCGGCATTTTTTTGATTTGCGCATATTTTTTTGCCGTCGCTTACAATTCCGCCTTTTTTTTCGTATCCGCCTTTATACCCTCTTGTTACTATTGCGGGCTTATACCCTAATTTTTGCGTTAACTCGGCAAGGTATATAACCAAAGGGGTTTTCCCTGTTCCTCCGGCGCAAATATTGCCTGCGGATATTACAACGCACGGGAGTTTTTTTATTTGTCTGATTTTTTTTTTATATAAAAAGTTGTTTGCAGATACCGCAAACTTATAAAGAAGGGATAGCGCGGATAAAAAGATTTTTAAAAAAAAAGAACCGTTATTTTTATCTGTTATAATAGCTTCTATTTTATTTTTTATTTTTTTCATAAGTATTATTTGTAATAGGCAAAGATGAAAAATTGCAATCTATTTTTAAAGGTGATTTTATTTATCATACTAATAATATAAATAAAAGTTTCTACAATTAATTATTCGATGATAGAAAATTTGCATTGTAAGCGTAAACGGTTTTGCAGATATCTATTATTTATCGCTTTGTATTAAGGGATTTCTCCTCGTTTCACTCGTCGAAATGACAGGCAAAGATAACGTTTGTCCAAATGACAGGGTGAAAAAATGTTCGTCTGGAATAAGAAGTTTGTCATTTCGAGCGAAGCAAGAAATCCCTTAATTAGCGACTTCTGTTCTTATCCTTTGTTCCTTTGTACAAATTTTTTTGCGATTAAAATTTTTTTAATAATGAGAATTTTATTTTAATATTTGCAAGAAAATATTAAAATCAATATTAATTCCTTGCAAATATATTACCTTATCTTTCTTAAAATTTATAATAATTACAATATTTATTATACTTTTTCAGTATCTACTAATTATTTTTTTTTGCATCTCAATCTAATTGTCGGTATTTTATTCGTTAATTGAGTTCTTTACTTTTGCAGCTTAATTTTTATAAAAATTCGTCGGAAATCTATTTTGTTCGATTGATTTTTACTTAATGTTTTGGCGGGAACAAGTGGAAAAAAAGGTTTGAGAGGGTTATCAAACTTAAAAAATAGTTATCCGGCAATTCTGCCGTTATATTAAAAGTTTCGGCGTTGGGTATTTTTGATGTTAAAAAGATTCGGTATGTTTGATTATAGAATTTGTGATTTCTTTTCTTCTTAACTCTTCATAATAATTTATGCTTACAACTTTATTAGAATTGGAAGAAACGTTTTTAGTGTTAGAAACGGAAGAAAAATTAAACTTAAGCTGTTTAGAA
>JAFDMD010000145.1 GCA_019306185.1 Deltaproteobacteria bacterium | reverse complement strand
CAAGCCTTTTATTTTTGTTATAAAGCGGCGGAAATGATTCGGGGATTTCTTGTCGCTTTGCTTGTTGACAAGACAACTATACGCCGGACAACATAAATAGTAAAAGTAAGCAAACAATTGCCAATAGGAAGCCTCGTTTATAAAAATATGCTGATAATTGCCAATAGGAAGCCTTATTGATAAAAGCATATTGATAATTGATAGTAGGACGCTTAAAATATGTAATTGCGGCTTTAAAATATATTTATAAGGCGCTTATTAAGAAATTTCTCCTCGCTTTGCTTGTTGACAAGACAGGTAAAAATAAATATTCTTGAAATGACAAGCAAAAATAAAATTTGTCGATATAACAAAAAACTTGTCATTTTTTGTCTGTTTTTTGGGGGAAGTCTATTATAAAAGTCTAATATATTTATCGCCTTGCTTCATATTCAAAGCCTCCATTTTTTCCTTAATTAAATTTACGGTTTCTCTTTTTTCCAATTGCCATAAAGGAGAAATAAGCTCGTAAGGATGCGGCTCGCTTGTAAGCCTTTGTATTACTGTTTGAGGCGGGGTAAGCCTGATAAAATCGCATAGAATATCGGCGTATTCTTCCATAGTTAAAGGAGTATATGCGCCGTTGTTATAAAGTTTTTCAAGCTTTGTTCCTTTGATTACATAAAGGGAATGAAATTTTATTCCGTCAATTTCAAGGTTTGCAAGCTCTTTTGCGGTGTTAATCATATCCTCTTTTGTTTCTTGAGGAAGCCCTAGTATAACATGGGCGCATATTTTTATTCCTCTGTTTTTTGTGAGTTTAACGGCTTGTTTAAAGGCTTGAAAATTATGCCCTCTGTTTATCAGATTAAGGGTTTTATTTTTTGCGGATTGCAGCCCGTATTCTATCCATATTAAACTGTTTTTTGCGTATTGTTCCAAAAGAGATAATATTTTTTCGTTTATACAGTCCGGTCTTGTTCCTATGCAAAGCCCCGCAATATTTTCTACGGATAACGCCTCCTCGTAATATTGTTTTAATTTATCAAACGGGGCGTAAGTATTTGTGTAGGACTGAAAATATGCCAGAAATTTTTTTGCTTTAAATCTTTTGGCGACTTTTTTTTTACCTGCCGTTAATTGTTCGGTTAGGGAGAGACCTTTTGCTTTTGCGCCTGTTCCGGCGCCTTTGGCGTTGCAGTATATACAGCCGTTAAAAGAGATTTTACCGTCTCGATTCGGGCAGGTAAATCCGGCGTCGACCGTTATTTTATGAACTCTATGTCCGAAAAGCGCTTTAAAATATGAGTTTAGGTTTAAATATCTTGTTTCCATTGTATTATCTTTTTTTTGTTGAAATGTTTTTAATAACGAGTTTTTTCCGTTTACAATTTAATTATGATATTTTTACTCGCTACGCTTGTCGTAATGACAAATGAAAAATTTTTTCCGTCTTATTGCGTAAGCGTTTATTTTACTTGTCTGATTTTTAATATTATCATAAAAACGTAAATGGTTTTTTAAAACCCGATTTTTTTAAAAAAATAATTTACTATATATTACGGCATAAGGCAAATGAACGTTTATAATAAAAAATATGATGTGATTGTAATAGGAGCGGGGCATGCGGGATGCGAAGCGGCGCTTGCCGCCGCAAGAATGGGATGTTCTGTTTTGCTTGCGGCTATAGATATCGACAAGGTTGCGGCGATGCCTTGCAGCCCTTCGATAGGCGGAATGGCAAAAGGTCATCTTGTTAAAGAGGTTGACGCTTTGGGCGGAGAGATGGGAAAGATTGCGGATAAAACCGCAATTCAATATAAGCTTCTTAATACGAAAAAAGGAGCGGCGGTTCGATCTTCAAGAACCCAAAATGATAAGAATCTTTATCATCGCGAGATGAAGTTTGTCGTAGAGAATCAAAAAGATTTGGATTTAAAGCAGGCTTTAATAACCAAGCTTGTTATAGAAGGCGGCAAGGTAGTAGGAGTTGAAGATAAAACCGGTTTCGGATACGGGGCAAAAGCCGTAGTGTTGGCGACCGGCACTTTTTTAAACGGGCTTGTTCATGTAGGAGATAGATTTATTAAAGCGGGACGCGCCGGAGAATTCGGCTCTTATAGTCTTCCTTTGCAATTGGCGGATTTGGGCTTTAAACTCGGAAGGATGAAAACCGGGACGCCTCCGAGACTTCATAAGGATAGCATAGATTTTAGCAGATTTGAACTTCATAAGGGAGAGGATGAATTCGTAAGGTTTTCCGCTTTTTCGGACAAGGATGTTTTGCTTCCGCAAATGCCGAGTTATATAGGATATATAAAGGAGCCAAGTATAGAGTTTGTGCGTAAGAATTTAAAATATTCGGCTTTATACGGAGGGAATATAAAGGGAATTTCCGCAAGATACTGCCCGTCTTTTGAAGATAAGGTCACGAAGTTTCCGGAAAAAAAAAGACACAGGGTTATTTTAGAGCCGGAAGGGCTTTTAACAAAAGAGATTTATGCAAGCGGGCTTGGCAATAGTCTGCCTATGGATATTCAGATAGAATTTGTTCGCTCCGTGCAGGGTTTGGAAGAAGCGGAGATAATGCGTCCGGCTTACGCTATAGAGTATGATTATATTGATCCTATTCAGCTTGCGCCTTCTTTGGAAACAAAAAGAATTTCGGGGCTTTTTTTATCGGGTCAGATAAACGGAACTTCGGGGTATGAAGAGGCGGCGGCTCAAGGGATATGGGCGGGTATTAACGCGGCGCTTAAAGTTTTGGATAAAAAACCTATGATTCTATATAGATCTCAGGCTTATATCGGCGTTATGATAGACGATTTGGTTACAAGAGGAACAAAGGAGCCTTACCGAATGTTTACTTCGAGGGCGGAATATAGGCTTTTGTTACGAGAGGATAACGCGGCTTTAAGACTTTCGGAAGTAGGCTATAAGCTGGGACTAATTTCAAATGAGAGGATGGAAGCGTTAAATGAGGAGGCGTTAAAGGTAAAAAAAGAGATTAAGCGAATAAAAAATACGGTTATAAAACCGAACGAAAAAACTAATTCTTATTTAACGGAAAAAGGCGCGTCTCCTATTGATAACGGAACATATTTGGATAAGCTTTTAAAAAGAGCGGAACTTGGGTACGAGGCGGTAGTCAAGCTTGCAAAAAGTTCCGAGCCTATATCGAAAAATATCGCAAGGCAAACGGAAATTGAGATTAAATACGAAGGTTATATAAAAAGACAGGTACAAGAGATAAAAAAGTTTAAGGACGCGGAGCATATTAAGATAGGTCCTAATTTCGATTATTTTAAAAATCCGGGTTTATCTAACGAAATGAAAGAGAAGCTTTCGTTAGTAAAGCCTGTTTCGCTCGGGCAGGCTTCCAGAATAGACGGAATAACTCCGGCGGCGTTATCCGCTATTATGATAAGCCTTAAGGCAGGAAATAGTAAAAATAAAGATTAAAAAAATTGTCCGTATAAAGATTATGCATTGCAAATAGTTCATATAGCCGAATTATTATAGTCGATGCCGTAAAAATTAAAATATAGTCATATGTAGTAAATCAATAAACAAGCTTTTTTTAATTTACATCTTATTTTTTGTTATCCCTACTTGTAAGACGAAAATTACCCATTATGCGTTGCTGATTTTTCATAAAAAATAAATCTAACATATTGTTTTTTATATCTTCTGACAAAATTCCGCTAATAGAAAAAGGTTCACACCCATCTGGTTTCCATATCCCAAAACAATTTCCAAGCCCTGTTCCAATAAATTTATTGTTTTCATTGATAGTATAAGTGCCTTTAATATTAATGTTTTCGCCAATAAAGGAAAAGCTTTTTTTATCCGGAAAAATAGAAAAAGTTCCAAGACTTGTTTTAGTTGATCCGTTTAGTACATTTATGACTTTATCAATATCACCACTTCCAAATAAAGAACTAAATTCATAATTCCATTGTTTGTTTGCTTTCATTATATGTTTTCCTCCGGATCATATGAAGTCCCGTCAATTGCTGCTGTCAGGGTATATTTTCGCAGAAATGCAGGTCATATTTTTATTAAATTTTTTCAAAATTCAACGGCGTAAAAAGCATTTTAAAGCCCGATTTTGTATAAATAATATTATATAACAGGATAGTAAAAGCAACTTATTTTTTGTCTTGCTGCGAATTTTACGATCAGAAAAGAGCTATGGGATGAAACTTGAAGCCTTATCCATAAAACACTTGAATTGTATAAAAAATTATGTTATCATAATGAAAATAAAAAAAAAGCACAACTAAATAATAAACTGTTTTATTATTTAGTTGTGCTCATAAATTGTTTGGTTAAAACTTTTGCGGGTACTAACCAAACACACAAAGGACTTTTATGAAAAAAATGTTGAAAAAACTGGTTATTGACCTATTGATAAGCCTTATTACCCCAGACGAAACAAAAAGTATATTAGCTGATTTTTTAATAAATTTACTTAATATGTTTAATTGGTTATGAAATATAATACATTAAATTCTTAATTTGACTTGTATATTATTATTTTGAAGCTGTCAATAATAAAATACACTCTTTTATTATAGAAGCGATAAGAGAAGGTGTAACAGTAGCATAATTATCAAGGGGATATGAGATACATCCGAATCAAATAGGCAGATTTAAAAAGCAGTTATTGGCTAATGCGGATTTAATATTTTTAAAAGGAGTAAAGAATAAAGCGAAAAGATTAGAGGAAGAGCAGGCGAAGTTATATAAGCAAATAGGTCAATTTTTACATTATATTAGACCTAATGCAATATAATTTTTACAACAAGTCGCTTGATGAGCATACAACAAATATTCCATTTTTATTGCCTTGACTTTTGGGCGCACTATATAATGAGGATTTTATTTTAATATTTGCAAGAAAATATTAAAATCAATATTAATTCCTTGCAAATATTTTACCTTATCTTTCTTAAAATCTATAATAATTACAATATCTATTATACTTTTTAAGTATCGAC
>JAFDMD010000033.1 GCA_019306185.1 Deltaproteobacteria bacterium | reverse complement strand
TAGTATTTAAAATAGCAGCGTCTATTATACCGGCAGTTAATGTAATATTGTCGGTGTCTGAATCGTTGTCGTGGTCATATTCAAAATCGCCGTTTCCTGTAATGCCGGTTATGTTGATTTGGTTAATGGCATTATGTATAGGTTTATTCGGGTCGTCAAAGGTAAATTCTGTACCGGCAAAAGCATGTGGCGTCTGGATTGCAGTGGTAACGGTTTCGTCGGTTGAAGTAGGCGCAATGTTATCTACGTTGATGGTAATTGTATATGGAGCGTCGCTATAAAGGTTAAAATCGTCGCTTACTTTGAATGTAAAGGTGGCAACGCCGTTTCCGGCATGCTGTTTATCCGGAGTATATATTAACTTTGATATATCTGATGCTGAAATTTCCTGATTTAAAAAAGGAGCGCCAGAGTCGTATTCTAATGTTCCTTCGTTCGTAGGAGCGAGAGAGATTATTTTAATATTATTAAGGGTTTTATGCGGCTCATCAAGGTCTTCAAAGTAAAAATCCGCGTTTTTAAAGACGTATGGGGCGTCAATTTGCGTGGATACGGTTTCATTGTCAGATTCCGGGGGATTATTTTTAACCTCTATTGTTATTGTAAAGTTTTCGCTGTATAAGCCTGCTTCGTCGCTTACTTGAAAGGTAAAAGAGCCTGTGTCTTCGCCGGAAGGAGTATATTTTAAGTTTTTCAGATCGGCGATTGTCATTTCAATATTAGCGGTTATAATATCTTGATTCGTTTTAATGCCTGCTCCCGTGTCGTAAGACAGTTCGCCGAGATCGTTAGAAGAGGTTATTTTTATATTTTGGACGGCGTTATGGACGGTATCGGTATCCGTAAAAGTAAAATCAGCGTTGGAAAAAGTATAGGTTCCGCCGGGAAGAACAGTTACGGTCTTATTTTCCGATTCCGGCTGTTCGTTATCTACGTTTATGGTAATTGTATTGGCATCAACGCTAAATAATCCGGCGTCGTCGCTTACTTTGAAGGTAAGTTGAGCGTCGTTGTCGCCTGCGTGTTGGGCGCTTGGAGTGTATTTTATAGTATCTAAAAGAGAGGCGTCTATTATACCGGCGGTTAATGTAATATCGTCGGTGCCTGTATTGTCGTCGTGGTCATATTTAAAATCGCCGTTTTGCGTAATATTAATTATGTCGATTTGGTTAATGGCATTATGGTTATCGTTAGCATCCGAAAATGCGAATTCCGTTCCGGTAAAGTTATAGGTTTCGTCAATTTCAACGTCGTCTATAGTTTTATTTTCGGAAGTAGGCGCGACGTTTTCCACGTCAATAGTGATATTATAAGTATCAACGCTAAATAATCCGGCGTCGTCGCTTACTTTGAAGGTAAGTTGAGCGTCGTTGTCGCCTGCGTGTTGGGCGCTTGGAGTGTATTTTATAGTATCTAAAAGAGCGGCGTCTATTATACCGGTAGTTAATGCAATATCTTCGGTGTTTGAATTGTTGTCGTGGTCATATTTAAATACGCCGTTTTGCGTAATATTAATTATGTCCACTTGATTGACAGCGGTATGAATAGTAGTATCCGGGTCGTTAAATGTAAATTCCTCAGGGTCGTTATCAAAGTTATAGGTTTTATCAATTGCAATGCTTGTATCGAAATCGTCCGAAGTAGGAGGATTATTTATTACGTCTATGGTAATATTATATTCGCCGCTAAATAGTCCGGCACCGTCGCTTAATTGGAAGGTAAGAGTAGCGATGTCGTCGCCCAGGGGATGCGCGCTGCTTTGCGTATAAACTATCGAGTTTAAATTGGCGGCGTTAAGAGTAGTTCCATCTGTTAAAGTTCCGCCGCTGTAAGTAAAAGTTCCTTCGCCGGATATGCCTGTTATTTCCGCTTGGTTAATGGCGGTATGGGTGGTATTTGTGTCGTTAAATGCAAATTCCGTGCCGTCAAAGTCATGGGTTTTATCAATATCAATTTCTATGTTTTTATGCTCCGAAGTAGGAGCGTCGTTGCTTACGTCGATAGTAGCGGTAGCGCTGTTTTCGCTCCAATCGTAACCGTCATACACTTTAAAATCGAATGAAGCGTAATTTGCGCCGTATTCGTTTGCATCGGCTTCAAATTTCAGGTTGCCCGCATTTATGTCGGCTATTGCGATAACCTGATTTAACGTAACTTCGTCTGTTCCGAGTTTAAAAACTCCATCGCCCGGCAAAGAGGTTATTTGAATTTTGTTTAAGTCTTGCGGGCTTGAGTTTTCGCTTATAGCTTCCAAAGCGGTTTTATCGGGATCCGAGTAGCCTAAACCTTCTTTTGTAAACGTATGTACGCGGTTATCAACATCTATATTTTTGGTAACATCTTGAGCTTCGGGAGGTCTGTTTAATACTTTCACAAATATCAGGTATGTAAGGTCTTTGGGATGGGTGATATTTGTATCTGTATCGAATGCGATATAGACTGCATAATCTCCGGGCGTATATCCGGGCGTATATGTCGTTCCTTCTATTAAGTTGTTTATACTATCTATACTTGATCCGCCTTTACTTAATATTAGCTGATTATTATCTTGAGTTATGTCTGAACCCTCGTTGCCTATGGGATTGAAAGAGAGATAGCCTTCAGAGGTGCTGTCCGGAACATAGGGAAAATGCGTACCTACCTCAAGGACAAAGGTCGGATCTATTTGGTCAAGCAAAGGGAGCGTCGCTAACATCGTAAGACTGCCTGTATCGGGGAGCGAACCGCTAAAAGAGATTCTTTCATTCGAGCCTACGCCGGAATGAAAAGTAATGGAGTCCGTTATATAAACCTGTATGGCTTCGTCTTTTGAGTCTGCATCTACAATCGTCATAATATCTTTGCCGCCGTTCGCGCTGATTTCAATGGTATCTTTCTCTAGGTCTCCGTCAAAGTTTTCCAGCGCAATATCGTCAAAGTAGCCGGCGGTAGGGTCGGTTAAATCGATATTATCCGACTCTAATATCCAGTTTCCGTCTTTGCCGGTTATATCGTCGGAAAAGGCAAAGTCTATGCCGGTAAGAACTTCAAGGGATTGTTCGACATATTGCCCCGCATCGTTATTCCATACGTCGCATGCCAGTATATCGATTCTGCCGTCTTCTACTACAAGGGCGCTTAACTCTGTAAAAAAAGCTATCTGTTCAGGGTCGGTTTCTATGGATTCCCGCGTTACGGTTTCCTCTGCGGTAAGGTCAAAAGAGCCGGACTCTCCATGAGTTGCAAAGCCTATTTTGTCGGCTTGTTTGCCGTCTAAAGCCCCCTCTATTTTATCAAGTATCGAATCAAGGTTGTCAGTATTATGGTCATAGTTAACTTTTAGGACATGTTCGTTAACAGCGTCTGCAAGATCGCTATGGTCGTCTATAAGATCGGAGATTACCATTACGTCGGTTACCGGACTTGCGGCATTTAGCATAATACGAGATTCTAATTTAAAGATATGCTCTAACATGACTTATTTCCTTAATTATGCTTTTGTATAACACAAAAGCTTTTATTTGAGTTTGCGGCTTGCATATTGTTTATTAAAAGACACTATTTTTTTCAAGTTTTTATATGGCAGCACGAGTCTTTTCGGGTCAATTCCTTTTGTTATGAAGTATTGTTTTATCGCGCTTATTTTTTCTTTTAAAATTTTATTGTTATCGGACGCTTTGAGCCGGAATTTTTTATTTGTAATATACAAATTATCCGGATTGATTTCAAGAAGATAAGACGGGTTATTTTTTAATTCTTTTATTATGTTATTTAACTGCGCCCGATATTCTTTATCTATATGAGCGGTTGAGGTGTCGAAATCAATTAAGGCTTTTTTAATATCTTCAGGAGCCGGCTCCGCCGCTTTATTTGTTTTTTTGTTTGGAATTATAATAAGAGAAACTTGAAAATTATTGAACCATTGGGAATAGTCGAACCCCATTGTTATCATTAGAGAGGTGTAGGAATCTATTAATTGAGATAACGCTTTGTCTCTTTTTAGTTTTGCGTTAAATTTTTCTATGGTTTTTTCGGTCATGTCGGCGTCGCTTAATAAGCCTGTTTTATGATATTCGGCTCCTATTTTGGTTATATCCGAATGGTTTTTAAAGAAGCTGTCAAAGTCTTTAAATATTCTGTTTTTTATTGCAAAATCGTGCGAAGCAAGCCTCATTTGGGTCATGATTGCGGCTGTTGTTTCGATTCTTTTTATTGTAGCCGCCGCTATATTTTTTTTTTGCGCTTTATGAGCGTAGTATTTTGAAGGGAGACCGAACAGATTCCATGCAATGTTTGCCCCCAATGTATTCCAAGAGTTGTAATATAGATAATCGCTGGAATTGTATATTTGCATAGCGTCGAATCTAATACCCGGAAGCATTCTTACAAGAAGGGCTTTTGCCTCTTGTTTGTTTATGTTAAGCTCCATATCGGAAATAAAGAGCTCCGGGCGATTCTGTAAAGCGACGTTTTCCATTTTATCTATGCTTAAGTCCGTCGGCTTTGGAATGTTTGTAATAAAGTTTTCAACTTTTTCGTCCGCCAGATTGAAATTTACGGAGATAGGCAGACCCATTAAATTTGCTAGCTCTATTTTTGAGGCTTCAAATAGCGCCTGTATTTTTATGGATTTTATAGCAAGTTCTATAAGTTTGTTTTCCGCTTCTTTTAAAGCTATTAAAGAGGCGCGTTTTTGGTTTATCGCTTTTGTTGCCGCTTTTTTATATTGATTCAGCATGATTTCCAAAGCGGCTACTCGATTCAGGTTTTTTTCCGATATAGCCGCTTTCCAGTAGGCTGAGACTATTTTTGCGGTAAGTTTTTGGGCTTGACGTTTTGTTTCCATTTCTTTTATTGACGCGTCTAATGCTTTTTGTTTGGAGCGTATATAAGTAAGGCCGCAATCTAAAAGGTTCCAAGAGAGTTTTAGATTTGCGGAAAGTATTTGTTTGTCGTCGGAAACGGTAAGGTCTTTTAAGTCGCCGTTTTCATGTCTTTTTATGTCTCCGTAAGGTTCCATTGTAGCGGGATTAACATATTTGTAACGGGATATATCGTATTTGCTTCGTCTTGTTATATCCGCTTCGACGTTAAGATTAGGGAGCATTTTTAATTTTTCGGCAAGAATTTTTTCCTGATGCGCTTCGGCAAGAATTTTGTCCACCCAGAGATTAAGATTGTTGTTTAAACCTATATTTACCGCCTCTTTTAATGATAAAGGAGATTCTATTTTTATTCTGGCTCTTTTGGCGAGTATGGTTTTATCCTCTTTTATTGCGTCTGATCGAGCTTTTACCAGATTTAACTTGTAATGCGTAGAACATGCCGAAATAAGAAGAAAGGATAATGCGGACAAAATTATCCCATAAGTTTTGATTCTGACGATTTTCATCTTAATTTCCTTTAAAATATTTTTTTTGCAAAACTTATGAGGGTAATCAATAAGCAAAACAGCAAGCGGGCAAGATGTTTTACAAAATAAAAAAAATATTATATAATTTATTATATTTTCTGTTTTATTTGCTTCCGGTAGCAAGTATTCTTTTACGCAAAAGTAGGATAAAAGATTGCTCGGCAGAAAATGTTTAAATTATATTTTTGTTTATTTTTTCACTTTTATATAAATTACTATAATTATTAAATTATGTCAATCCAAATAATAGAGGCGCGTTAAAAATTTTTTATATTCCCAAAAATGTTTTTAGGGTTATAAGAGGTTTGCGAAATAGCTGCATCCAAAGGTATGTTCTTATTCCTTTTATCGATGCGGTTCCTCTTTGCCCCGGCATTATTTTGTCATTTTTTTCAAGCCATTCCGCCTTAACCGCAACAGAGGGTATTTGTTGCTCGGAAAGGGTTACGTCAAAGCCTATTTTGGTTACTTTAGCCTTTATGCCGCTAAACGGGGCGCTGTCTAATCTTATAACCGCTTTTGAGCCTTCGTTTATAAGCCCTATATCGTTGACCGGCGTTGTAATGCGAATTTCGGTTGAAGTTGGGTTTGCTATTCTTAAAATTAATTCTCCGGTGCGCATATAAGCGCCTATTAAAGCGTCCGGATCGTCTAATATTACGGTTCCGTCCGAGGGAGATTTAAAAAGCGATATTTGAAGGAGGCTTTCTATAAATTTTACTTCGCTTTCTTTGCGCTTTACCAATATTTTTTGTTCCGGAATTTTTGCTCCGGCTTGGTCGTCCGTATAAGAGGCGGCTTCTAATCTTACAAGTTCCGCTCTTTCCGAGGCTACCGCAAGTATCGCTTCATCCTTTTTTTTTTCCAATATGTCCGTATCGTAAGAAAAGAGTTCGTCTCCGGCTTTAACTGTTTGTCCCGCGGTTACTTTTATGTCTTTAATTATTCCGTCAAACGGCGCGAAAACATAGTAGGGATTTTTAGGAACAACCTGAATTGGAGCGGTAATGTTTGAGGGAATAGGCATCATTAAAAAGAGTATAAATGCGCAGGCAAGCCATAGCGCTCGTTTTTTCACAAAGAATTTTTTTTTACGGCATGCAAAAAGGGAGGCGAATATAAGAGGAGCCGCCTCTAATATTGTCTCCGTCTCCTCTTTATTCCACGTATAGTCCGATTTGCGTTCTATAAGCAAAGAATATGTAGGATTTTTTCCTTTTCTTCCGAGAGGTACCCATAACATGGAAGGGGCGGAGCGGTTCTCTTTTTTCGTTTTTAGATGAATCTCTTTGTTTAGAATAACCGGCTCTTTTGTTTCCGCGAATTGTTTGCATAAATTGTTTATGATGTTTGCAAACTGATTATCTTCCGAGGCTTTTAAACCGCCTGATACGGATAATATTTTTTTGCGTCCTTTTATAGCGATAAGCATGGTTTTTGCCGCCGAAAACTCCGAAGTTATTTGGTTAACAAGTGTTGTAGCGGCTTTTTTAAAAGAATCTTTTCCGGATAATTCGCTTGCGTTTTGAGCAAGTTTGTAAAAAAGATTATTCAATTGTCATAATCCCTTTCATTCCGGGCATAATGTATAAAAAGCTTTTCTGATCGCTTTGTTCCGGTTTTGGTATTTTCCAGTTTATTTTTATGGTATTGCTATGAACGTTTACCATAGGTTCAAAGGAATCGAGAACGCCTTCTATAGTTTTGTTAATCGCCTGTATAAAGAAGCTGTTTTTTTGTCCTTTTTTAAAGTTGTTTGCGGTTTTAACGGGTATGTTTGCGGTAACATAGATTGTTTCGGCGTTATAGATTTCCACTACCGGATCTCCGGATTGAACCCACTCGTGCGGTTTCACATGGCGTTTTACTATTATGCCGGAATACGGGGCGTATATTTTGGATCTATTTACCAGATTATCGGTCATTTTTATTTTGCTTGTAATGACTTTTTTTTCCATTACGGCTTTTTTTGCGTCCATATCCGGCGCAAGCCCGGATTTGCTTAAATTGATTAGGTTTGAGGATTGCCCGTCCCAGTATTTTTTTTGAGCTCTGTAGCCTTCTTTTTCTATGATTACGTCTTCATAGTATATTTGAGCGAGGAGCTGTCCTTTTTTCACTTTATCTCCCGCGTCAACCGGTATTTTAACCAAAAGCCCGCTGCGCTGAGCCGATAATACGACATGATTTTTTGCTTCGACTACCGCAGGAAATTTTTCGGATTTTTTCGATGAGGTTTTAGAAGCGGACAGAAGTTTTTTTTGTTCGTCCGAAACTTTTTTGTTTGCGACGGGGGAAGCTTTTTTTACGTTTTTTGTTTCGTTTTTATTTTCGTCCTGCGCAAAGGATATTCCTAAGCTTAAGGTTATTAAAAGAGCAATAAATAATATAATTCGTTTCATAATTAAATTCCTTTTCTCCGTTTAAAGTTTGTCGTATAATTTCTTTATTATAGGGCAGACTCCCATTTGTATTTTTCTCTTTTTCAAGAGAAATCCTCTATTTGTTTTTTTATTTTAAGTGGGACTGATCATAAAACCCGTTTTCCCGCATATGTTTTTTGTTTTATAATTACTCTTATTAAATTAAAAAGTGTTTTGAAACAAGCCTTTAATAGCAATTCGCTTTTATTTTATCAATAACAGAAAAGTTATAAAAATAGAAACCCTTCTTTTGCCAATCCTTTAAATGCCCATCGTAAAATATTAAAAGCCGCGCTTTTTCGGCTTTTAATTATAAGCTCGCATTCGGTTCCGTGTTTTACGGATGTTATATCGGTTTTTTTATCCGGCTTAAATATTACGGGGTAATATATTTTTTGTTTTTCAAGCTCGCCTGCGCCTGCCATCATGCTCCCTATGCGTCCTTTGGGGATATAAAATTGCGCGCCTTCCGGAAACGATTCCGCCGGAAAATTTCTTATACTTTTAAGGCTTACCTTAAAAGAGTCGGTTTCTATGTTTTTAAATACCGCTTTTCCTTTTAAATCGGATTTATTCTTTAAACTCGAATAGATTTTTTCGTCCGCATAAGCTACGATTTCATAAGAGGAGGTGTCGGCTATAGTAAATAAATATGTATCTTTTGCTATGTATGATCCTTTTTGCAGGTTGTCGTTTATTGTCGCTAAAAAACCGGAAATAGGGGAGGATATGTTCAGTTTTGCGGCGGTTTTTTCCGCTGTTTTAAGAGCGGCTTCAAAATGTTTTTTTTCTGATAACATAGCATTTCTGTGTCCGCCTTCAACGCCGCCTCCGCTTAGGCTTTCTATTGATTTTTCAAGCTGTTTTAGATTGTATTCCGCTATTTTTTTTTCCTGTTCGATATCTCTATTTGTAATTTTTAAAAGTATCTCGTTTTTTGATACGTCGCTCTTTATTTTCGGCATATCCGTAATTAATTCGCCGGATTCCGGCGAGGTCGCTTTTACCACTTTTTCAAACATAAAAAAGGCGGGCAGTTTTTCGGATCGGGGGGTCGGAAATATTATCATGTATAATATAAAAAAGGATATGGCGGCTGTTGTTATAAGTCTTTGGCGCTTGCCCCAGTATTTTTTATTTGCGATTAAAAAACGGATTTCCATTATAAACGGCAAAATTATTAAAAGCAGAATTTGGACTATTACAAGAATGACGCCGAGCGCTTTGAATACAAAATGGTATATTATAAAGGTAATGCCCGCAAATATAAAAATTCTGTAAAGCCAGCTTAACAAGCCAAAGCTTACCAGTGTTTTATGTTTAGGATGCGTTTCCGGAATTGGAGCTTGCCAATCGACTAATATTTTTCTTATGGAATATTTATACAGTTTAAGAGAACGGGTTCTTAAATTGTTAATTTTGAGGTAATCCATTAAAAGATAATAAGCGTCAAACCGCATAAGAGGGTTCATGTTGGTAAATATCGACGATATTACCGACGCGCCGGAAATATAAAACATTATGCTTTTTATTATGCCGTCCGAGGAGATTGACCATATAAAAAGAGCTACTCCGGCTATGGCTATTTCGGTTAGTATTCCGGCAGCGGCTATAAGCAGTCGTTGTTTTCTTGAGTTATGCCTCCAAGCGTCCGAAATATCGCAGTATAAAATCGGCATAAATACCATTAAGGCTAATCCCATACGTCGAACAAACATTCCGTTTGCTTTTGCGGCAAATGTATGCCCGAACTCGTGCAGAGTTTTAACGCAGGATAGGGCTATAAAAAAATAGAGAAAGCCTTTTGGAGTAAACAGATTATTTACGGTGTGCCAATATAATTCCCATTGTTGAAATAAAGATAAAATGCCCATGCCGCTTAATAGGGCGTATAAAAAAATAAATGGTTTTGACCATAAAAAGCTTACATACGGCAGTAAAAAGGTAAGCAGGTTATCCGGTTTGATTACCGGTATTTTAATAAAAAGATAGCCTGTTATTATTTTTTTAAAGGAGCTCGGCTCATTTTCGGCTTTATTTTTTTTGCCGTCAACATTTTCATCCTGCTCAACGTAGGCAAGTTTTCCGTCTGTTAGCATTTTAAGAAATTTTATAGTATCTCCCAAAGAGGGATTTACGGAAAATTTTGTTTTAAGTTTGTTGATAGCGGATATAATATCCGGTTCGGAGATTAAGCATAGTATAAACTGCGCCTCTTCGTTTCCTATTTCGTAATAGTCTCCCTGAACGGGATCCTCCAATACCCATGTTTCTTTGCCTGCCTCGTCTTTTGTTCCCGGATGTAGAATAAGCTCCGGACGGAGTCCGAGCCATTTGGCGCCAATCGCCTTTTCGATTATTTTGATAATATCCTGTTCGTTAATATCCGGTTTTGGTTTCATTTTAACTTTTTTATAATTATTTTTACGAGGATTGATTTTTTTAAATTTTAAAACCGAAATAATATATATTATATATGATACAAATCAAGTAAAAATAATTCTAACGGAAATAACCTTTTTTATTTGATTTCGACGGCGGACGAAATTTTTGCATTTTGTTTATTAAAATAGGAGGTAGAAAGGATGATTGGCTTTTGGGGAGAAGTCCGGTAACCGCTCTGTTAATTACTATGAGGATAAAAGATAAAAAAGGGTTTAAAACGCGTAAAGTTATCAATACAAAATTACAAATCGCTAATATAAAGCTTTAAATTGTTAATACAATGCTCAAAAACGCTTTTTTACCTATGCTTTGAAGGTCATTTTGCCGTGCGGGGTAAAACAGTCAAACTGAAAAACGCTTAAAAAAATGCCGTTGCCTAAGTTTATTCCATGTTGTAAAATCGAATAAAATATTCGAATGGCTTTAAATATAGAAAAAATAATTATAAAAATATGGCAAATAAAATAATCGGATTTAATAAAGAATGGCAAAAGTTTTTAATGAAAACCGCTTTAAAAGCTAATATTGTTTTGAATGAAAAACAGGCGATAAATTTTGCCGATTATGCTAAAGAGCTTACAAGATGGAATAAAAAAATGAATCTTACGGCAATAACTTCCCCTGAAGATATTGCAATAAAGCATATTATAGATTCTTTGACGATTCTTCGGCTTTGCCCGCATAACATTTCTTTGTTGGATATTGGATCAGGAGCCGGTTTTCCGGGCATCCCTATTAAAATTGTCCGAAACGATATAAAAGTTTCCTTAATTGAAAGCTCCGGCAAAAAGACAAGTTTTTTACGCAATATAATAATAATGATAAGGCTTGAAGGCATAAAGGCTTTTGATATAAGAGCCGAAGCCGCAAAAAATATGCCGGATTTTTCTTATAATTTCGATGCTGTTGTATGTAAAGGCTTTGCCTCTTTTGTAAATTTTTTAAAAATAGCCCGCTATTTTCTTAAAAAGCAAGGAATTATAATAGCTTTTAAGGGCAAAAATTTTAAAGAGGAACTTAAAGAGGCTATCCCTTTATACCCGAATTTTAATTTTAATGCCTACGAGTATAAGCTTCCTGTTTTAAATCATAAAAGAGCCGTTATTATAGCTGTAAAAAAAGGCGCAAGTATGTTATAAATAGGTTGCCGGCGTCGAATCTGTTTTTTATGTTGGCTATTAATGCGCCTGTTATGTCCTTTGTTGTATTGAAACGTCTATTACGCCGGTATCGGCATAGACGAATAGCTCCTTTTTGATTTGTTTGCTCTGTTATTTTATCTGGCGACGCTATTATTTTTATATTATTGTTACGGCGTTGTTCGCGGTTATGTCTGCTCTTGGGGATCATTGTTATGTTTTTGCCTGCCGATAGAGTTGACGGCTTTGTTATTGCTTGGATTCTTCAAACCTATTTTGTCGGGCAAAAAAGGTAATATCCGCATATACTGTTTTTATTTTTTGGGAAGTCCTATTTATAGGTTGGGCGGAACAAAAAAAATCGCCCAATCTATAAAAAAATCCTCGTTGACAATATTAAATAGTTCCCGTAAAAATCGCTTAATTTCAATCAAGTTTAAAAGACAAGAAAAAGTTTATAAAATATAATCATATTAACAAGATACAATTTAAATAAAAAAATAAACATGAAAATAGAAAACTTTCCCGAAAAAATAAGAGAACTCCTTATACCCAAACCGGAAGGAAAATTGATTTTCCGATGCTTAAACTGCCAGAGCATATATAACACGGAAGAACTTTTTTATACCTGCCCTAAATGCGGGGAGATTCTGCTTATATACGACGAAAATTTCGATAGACTAAAAAAGCTGCCGCCCGCTTTATGGCGAGATATATTCGATTATAGAAAAATGCTTAACATAGATTCTCTTAAAGGAATATATCGCTATTATGAGTTTATCGGATCGATAATTCCGATAAATTCGATAATATATCTCGGAGAAGGAAATACTCCGGTAATAGAGGCAAACTCATACCTGCAAAACAAAGCGCAAATACGCTTTTTTTTTAAAAACGACGGACAAAATCCAAGCGCTTCATTTAAAGACAGAGGAATGGCAAGCGCTTTTAGCTATATAAACTTTCTTATAAAAAAGAAAAAATTTAAAAACATACTTGCAGTATGCGCATCTACCGGAGATACCTCCGCATCTGCCGCTTTATACGCCTCTTATATAGGAGACGCCGTAAAATCCGCGGTTTTGCTTCCGTATAAAAAAGTAACCCCGCAGCAGCTTTTACAGCCGCTCGGAAGCGGAGCAAAAGTATTTGAAATACCCGGATTATTTGACGACTGCATGAAGATAGTAGAAAATTTGTCCGAAAATTACAACGTAGCTCTGCTTAATTCTAAAAATGCTTGGAGAATACTCGGACAGGAATCATACGCTTATGAAATAGCGCAAGAGTTTAACTACGATTTAAAAAATAAAGTTATAGTAGTTCCGATAGGAAACGCCGGAAATATTACAGCGGTAATGAACGGTTTTATAAAATTTTACGAAGCAGGGATAATCGATAACCTTCCTAAAATAATAGGGGTTCAATCCGAACATGCGGATCCGGTATATAGATATTACTCCGAATCCGATCCTGCAAAACGTAGGTTTACGCCATTAAAAGCAAGGGCAAGCGTAGCTCAAGCCGCAATGATAGGAAACCCGGTATCTATGCCGAGAGTAATATGGCTTGAAGCTCTTTACAATAAACTTGCAGGCAAACAAAAAGTATTCTTTGTGCAAACCTCGGAACAGGAAATTATAGATTGGCAACTTATAGCAAACAGAAACGGGCATATAGCATGCACGCATGGCGGCGAAACCCTCGCGGGACTTGTAAAGGCAAGAAAAGAAAAAATAATAAACGAAACCGAAACCGCAATAATAGATTCTACTGCTCATGCTTTGAAATTCTCGAATTTTACGGATAAATACTTTCAAAATAATTTTGAAAAAGAATTTAAAATAACCTCCAAGCCGGAGCTATGCAACGCTCCGATTTTTGTAAAACCGTCAACCGCCGTAGAAAACAACTTTGAAGAATTCGTAAAAGAGATAAGCGATAAAATTGCCGCAAACCTAAAAATAAGTAAAAAATAAAAGTAAAGGAAATAATTTTGGGATGATTTTACGTTAAGACAAAGCAAACTTGTTTAAAGCTTGCGCAAAGCGCAAGTTGAGTTTTTGCTTTGTTAGTAAAACCCAGCCGAAAATCCGAGACCGCAAGCAAAAAGCAAAGCAAATAAATTTCGCGGCAGCCGAATGAAATTTAAACGAAAAAATTGAAAAGTTATAATTTTTTATACCTTTTATTAAATTTTGCAGTATCGAATAGATAAAGAATAAAACAAAAACTTAAAATAGAATGATCGAATCTATGCGTATAACAAAGTAATTTATGAAAAAAGCGACAGTTTCAGACATAACCTCCGTAATGGAAAAAATAGCGCCTCAAAAACTGGCGGAAAAATGGGACAACGTAGGCTTACAGCTCGGAGCGGCTTCCAACCTTGTTAAAAAAATAAGAATAGCGTTAGACCCTTCTTGTTCGGTAATAAACAAGGCATGTAAAGATAATATCGATATGCTTATAGTTCATCACCCGCTTATATTTACTCCGTTAAAACATATAAGAGAAGATACCGCATTCGGCAAATCGATATATAACGCAATAAAAAACAATTTGGCGATATTTGTCGCTCATACAAACCTTGATAAAGCAAAAAACGGCTTAAACGATCTTCTTGCCGAAAAAATCGGCTTAAAAAGCATTAAAATATTCGGACCCAAACAGGAAAGCGAATATGTAAAACTTGCATTATTTGCCCCGGAAGAATTCGAAGAAAAACTTTTAAACAGCCTCTTTGAAATTTCTGATTTTCAAATAGATAATTATTCATGCTGCTCCTTTAGAAATTATGGAACCGGAACATTTACGCCCCATAAAAACGCCAAGCCTTTTATAGGAGAAGCGGATAAGCTATCTAACGTAAAAGAGGTTAAAATAGAGGCTATAATAGAAAAGGAGAAAATCTCCGAAATAATCGCTTCGCTTAAGTCTGCGCACCCTTACGAAACAATGGCTTACGACATATATCCGCTATACGGCTCCTCTTTTGAAAACGGCTTGGCAAGACAAGGAGAATTAAAAAAACCGGAAACCCTTTATAACCTTGCCCGCAACATAAAAGAAAAACTTAAACTTTCTCATTTAAAATATTGTGGAAAACCGGATATAAAGGTAAAGAAAGGCGCCATATGCGCGGGAAGCGGCTCAAGTTTAATGAAATATTTTTTAAAATCGGACGCCGACGTATATATTACCGGAGACGTTCGATACCATGACGCGAAAGACGCCGAAAATAACGGACGGGCAATAATAGATATAGGGCATTTCGGCTCGGAAATAATTATAACAAAAGAATTAACCAAAAGACTTTCCAAACTGCTTGCACAAACGGAATTCGATATAAACGTAGAGGCATGCAATTCGGAAGAAGAACCTTTTAAAACAATCGGATATAATAAATAAAATGAAACAAGAAATAAAAATGTTAATAGAGCTTCAATCTTTTGAAGATATAATATCTAATTTAACCGATTCATTAGAAAAAATACCAATTGAAATCAACAAGCTTCAAGAGGAATTATCCGAAAGTAAAAAAGAGGTCGAAAATATAGAAAACAGCATAGCGCAAACAAAAAAAGCATATAATGAATTTGACGCCAAAATAAAAGATAATACGGAGCGCGTCAAAAAAAATGATAATAATCTTATGTCCGTACAAACCAATAAAGAATATAATGCAATTTTAAAAGCCATATCGGATCTTAAGCTTGCAAATTCTGATATGGAAGATCAAATGATCGCTTATCTTGATCAAATGGAACAGGAAAATCAAAAACTGAAAGCAAGCAAAGAAAAGCTTGCGGAAGCGGTTAAAAAAATCAAAAATAAACAATCGCTTCTTGAAAAAGAGCTGGCGCGAAAAAAAGAGGAGCTTAATAAAACCGTTGAAAAAAAAGAGATAAAAATTAACGCGCTGCCTCAAAGCATACTTAAAATCTATAATAACGTAAAAAAAATAAAAGGAAATAAAGTGATAACCGCGGCGGTAAAAGGAATATGCAAAGGATGCAATCTTAACATTCCGGTACAGGAGTATATAAAAATACAAAAAGCAGAATCAATAGCATTTTGCCCTAACTGCCAAAGAATAATCTATTATGAGGATTCGGAAAATACAGAGTAGCGCAGACGATCGCCGGGCATAAAATAAGACCTTTGCTCAATAAAAATTTTTGTTGAACAAAGGTCTTAAAATGCCGGGAGGAAAGTCCGAACACCAAAGAGCAGGACGCTCTATAACGTAGAGTCGCGGCGACGCGAAGGAAAGTGCAACAGAAAATATACCGCCGAAAACTTGGCGACAAGTTTTCGGTAAGGGTGAAATGGCGCGGTAAGAGCGCCCCGTTTTTCGGGCGACCGAAAAAGCTTGGTAAACCCCGTCCGGTGCAAGATCAAATAGGGAAGCGTTTTAAGGCTGCTCGCTTAGCTTCCGGGTAGATCGCTTGAGACGTCTGGCAACAGCCGTCATAGATGAATGATCGTCAAATACAAAATTCGGCTTATGGGCTGCTCTGTATGTAATTTATAAAAATTCAAACGAATAAAAAAGTTAAAACCAAAGGCGATATTATGCTGAAAAATAAAGAGGATATATGGACTTCCCAAGTATTCAACAAAGATATAAACAACGATTTATCTTTATTAGATAACGTTCAATTTATTTATGAATTATCGCTTGCGGAATTAGAGCTAAAAGCTTTAGGAGCGAATTTTGAAACAACAAATGGATTAAGAGAATTTACATTATTAAATAAATCGGAAAAGTTAAAAGAAACCATAAGAAAAAAAACGGCATATTTTAAAACCGTTGACAAAGAATCAACCGACTATTTTGATATAATTAAAAAAAATCAGACTCGTTCCGTAAATCAATATTTAACGCACTGGATTTATCCGTATAAAGGCAAATTTCATCCCCAAATGATAAGGGCGTTATTAAATATTATCGGTTTAAAAAAAGGGGATGCCGTATTCGAACCTTTTTCGGGAAGCGGAACTACCGCCCTTGAAGCTCAACTATTAGGAATTAATTTTATAGGAATAGATATTTCTCCTCTTTGCGCAATTCAAGGAAGAGTGAAAACAGAATCTGTTTATGTATTAGATGATATAATAAAAATAAAAGATAAAGTAATTAAAAATGTTACTGCTAATTCCGAACAAACGGCAGAAAATTATTATAAATATATCGAAACTCTATCAGATAACGAAAAAGTAAAAAATTTTTATAAACTAACTCGGCTTGTATCAATTAGCGATAAGTCGAGAAGAAACAAAAATTTTCAATCCTCTTTTATTAAAAATATCAACCTTATGATAGCCTCCGTTAAAGACTTGGCGGAAATCAAAGAAAAACTCAATCTTACATTGGGAAACGTTCAAATAGAAACAGGAGACGCAAGAAATATAAATCTTTCCGACAATTCTATTGACGGAATAATTACTTCCCCGCCCTATTCGATAGCCCTTGATTATGTTAAAAACGACGAGCATTCATTAGAGGATTTAGGGCTTAATGTATCTGATATGAGAAATGAATTTATCGGAGTAAAAGGAACGGGAAAAAGCAAAGTAGATATTTACAACAAAGACATGGAAAAAGCATATTCTGAAATGTATAGAATACTTAAGCCGAATAAGTTCGCGGTTGTTGTAATAGGAAACGCTACATATCAGAGTAAAGAGATAAAAACCGTTGAGTTTACAATAGATTATATGGAGAGTATAGGGTTTAAGCTATATAAAAATATCAATAAAATCATTTTCGGTTTATATAATATTATGAAAAAAGAGAATATTTTAATCTTTAGGAAATAAATATGAATAATCCTGAATATACCGAAAAACTCGAAAATATAATAAAACAAATGCTACGCCCTTTAAAAGATATACCTTTTACTCTTACAATTGAAGCAATGACAGGGAAAAAGGTTATTGCATTCGATTTTTTAAAGGATGAGCATAAGGATGTTTTAGAATTATTAAAACAAGCCGCTTTAAAAGCGGGGACGGCAATTAATAAAACAGGAGTTGTAAGATCAAGACCCAACGAAGTTGGAAATGACATTGAAAATTATATAAAAAACGCATTAAATTCGTTAGGGTTAAATGCGGATATTCCTACGGGACCAAGCGGAAATAAAAAAGCTGTCGGTTATCCCGATATAATTTTTCGGCATCAAAATAATCCCTACTATTTGGAATGCAAAACTTATAATATTAAAAATATAAATACTACTTTTAGAAGTTTCTATTTATCTCCGTCCGATGAATTCAAAGTTATACATGACGCCCCGCATCTTGTTTTATCTTTTGAAATTTATGTTGACGGCGAAAGCGGAAATAAAAATATATATAAATGTAAACATTACAAAATTCTATCAATAGAGGCTTTATCATTAGACGTTAAATATGAATTTAATTCGGATAATAAACGTCTCTATTCCGGCAAAGACGGAACAATTATTCTATCCGAAGGTAAAGTGGAATAAACGGATTGTAGTTATGAAGAACGAAAATAAAACAGAAGAAAACTTTGAAGGCGAAGAGACTCTCAGTCTTGAAGCAAGGGAAAACAAAAAAGCGACCGATGAAGAAAACGAAGAGGTCTATCCTGATGCGGTAGTGAATATATCGCGCGAATCATTTTCAGCCTTTCAGCTAAAAAGAAAACATGATCAAAAACCGCCTATGCTTAAACTTGACCCTGATTTTCAAAGAGAATTTCTATGGAACGAAAAACAGAAAAGCGAATTGATAGAATCGATC
>JAFDMD010000144.1 GCA_019306185.1 Deltaproteobacteria bacterium | reverse complement strand
CTTAACTCCAAAAGCGGACGACGGGTCCGAAAAACCGATAGTTGCAATAGACGCGGCATTGCTTGGCGGCATGTATGCGGGGCGAATATTTTTAATAGCCACCGAAAAAGGAGTAGGAGTAAATTCGGAAGAGACGGCATAGGCGCAAACATAGAAGACGTTACAATAACCGCAAACGGGAAAGAAAGATATAGCGGCAAAAAGGGACGTTAAAATAGAGGCGCGAGGGGACATAAAGCAGGAAGGCGAAAGCTTTGCAGAAAGAAACATCGATTTTTTTTCGAAGCAAGACATAGAAGTAAGCGGAAAGATAGTTGCAGGGGAAACTGCAACCGTTAAGGCAGAAAATAAAATAATAAACAACGGATTAATAGGCGCCGGAGCGGAAATAAATGAAGCAATAGCGGCTCATGTAAAGTTAGAAGCCAAAGCAATAGAAAACGCCGGCGAAGTTCAATCTACCGGAACAAAAACAACAAAATCGGAAACAATTACAAACAAACAAGGCGCGCTATATCCCGCGTAGTTTTCAATTTTTGACGTGTCCGCTTTGATTTTATCCGGTTTAAACTGTGCCTTTAAACGCTGATGATTATTTTATAAAAAATTATTTTGTATAACAAGTTTTTTTTGGAAAGGCGAGGGTTTTATATGGTTATGAAATAGTTAGCTTTTATTTGTGCGGGGCGCTTATTAAGGGATTTCTCCTCGCTTTGCTCGTTCGACAAGACAACATAAAATAAACGATCGGCGAAATGACAGAAAGCAATATGCAGACGGTTTTTTCAAAGAGGCGATTGAGTAAGCTCATCCGTTAATAAATGGCGGTTTTACATAGGTATTATATCTAAAAGCTTTGCCGAAGCTTTTTATCTCTACGGCTCCGTTAATATCGGTTCTTAAAATTTCACATCCTATTTTTTTATAATTATTAATAACCCGGGTATGAGGAAAACCGTATCTGTTATTAAAGCCTGCCGATATTACTACAAGAGCGGGAGACGCCGCATTTAACAAAATACCCGAAGAGGAGGTTTTGCTGCCATGATGAGGCGCAAGCATTATTTGACTTTTAAGCCTTGAACCTGCTATTTTCACAAGCTCTTTTTCCGCTTTCTTTTTAATATCTCCGGTAAAAAGAAAAGAAAAATCGCCGTATTCCAATTTTAAAACCAACGAATTATTGTTTGTATTTCGCCACGACTGCTTTTTTTTAAGTTCGGCAAAATTTCTCATCGGATAAAGTATATCCAATTTAACGCCGTTTATGGCATGGCTTCCGTGAAGTTTTTGAAAATCGATATTTTTAATATTATTATTTTTAACGGCGTTTAAAAGGGATTTATAACCTTTTGTATCTTTCGCTTCATTATTGCTCCATAAATTTTTCACAAAAAAGTTTTCCGCTATATAGGTCAATCCGTTTATATGATCCGAATCCGGATGAGTTGCCGCTATTGTTTTAACGGTTCTTATCTTTTTTCTCCGTAAAAAAGGAGCCGTTATAAATTCGCCGACGTCAAAGTCTGATTTGTCCGAAAAGCCTCCGCCGTCTATTAACATACATTCCCCTTTGGGAAATTCTATAAGCGCGGAGTTTCCTTGCCCTACGTCTATAACGGTAATTCTTAACTCTTGACTTAAAAATCTTTCCTTTATCCAATATGCGCTGTCCGCGCATAAAATAAGCGCCGCAAATAAAGCCGTATTCCGAGCAAAATTTGATTTTTTTATATTAAACAATGAAATTATTATCGCATAAAAAGATAATATTTCCATTATATTAGGAGTGATTGTTGTAACTGATACATAAGGTATTGAAGAAACTATTTTTATAAACTCTATCGCTCCGGATAAAACCGACGCCGACGCCGTTAAAAGAAAAAATGATAGTTTTACGCTTAAAGGATATATTAACGCGGAAGCAAGCCCTATAGGAACTGTTAAAAAGCCTATAATAGGGATTACTATAAAATTTGTAAAAGGGCCTATTAGGCAAAGAGAGTTGAAATTGTATAGTATAATAGGAAGGGTTCCTATTGTCGCAAAAACCGATACAAGAAAAAATATAAGTATTTTATTTCTACCTTTTACGCCGGTTTTTTTAAGTCCGTAAGATATTGCAAAAACAGCGGTAAAAGAGAGTATAAAAGATATGGAGAAAAGAGAGGCGGGATATATTATTAAAATGATTATGCCGGATAAGGCAAGACTGTTTAAAGTATCCGCTTCCTCTTCAAATATAAAAGAGCATAAAAATACCGCAGTCATAATAACGGCGCGTTGAGTAGAGGGAGACATTCCCGCAAAAAAGCCGTACATAATCGCTATTATTATGGTTAAAAAAGCCGAAACTTTTTTAACTATTCCTTTTTCCGTAAAGTTTTTAAATAATGAAAATATTTTTGTAAAAATAAAAAAGGATATAAAAACGGCTATCCCTACATGCAGACCGGATATCGCTAATATATGGCTTGCGCCGGAATTGTTAAAAGCCTTTCTTATATCTTCGGGTATTTCGTCCTTTTTGCCTATTAAAAGGGCTTTTAATACCTGTTTTTCCTCTTTATACGGCAACTTTTCTATTAACTCGGAAAAATTGTTTCTTAATTCGTTTATTAAATATTTTGTTTCTTCGGCTTTTTTTTTAATAATTTTAAGCTTATCTTTATATACAAAAGAGCTTACATAAATTTTTTTAAAAGCCATATATTTTTCGTAATCAAATCCGCCGGGGTTATTAAAATTTCTTATAGACCTGATTTTTGCGTTTAATTCTATTAAATCGCCCTTATATATTCCCCCCCCTTTTTCTATTATCCAACTAACGATTATTTTGCCGGAAACCGGAATTTTTTTATTATGTTTCTTAATAAAATTGACGGAAACCTCAAATTTACATTTTTCTTTTTTGCATAAAGGCTCCGAAGACACTACCCCTATAATAGTCTGCTTTTGCTTTAAATCCGCATAATAATAAATATGATTTTTCGGTAGAATAGGGGAGACAAAGGGCTGAATAAGAAGGTAGCCGGATATTAAGGAAAGACACAATAACAGGAGAAGGTTGAATAATTTTTTGTTCTGTTCGGCTTTAGAGTTATATAAAAATTTTATAAAACGGTTTTTAAAACAGGTAAGAATTAAAATGGCAGATAAACAAATTAAGGCGCAATTTTTATAACCGCAAATTTTTTCTCCTACAAGAACGCCGAATATAATTCCGGTAAAAACAATAACCGCAGGCCTGTTTTTTATTCCGTCCATTTCACTTTAAACGGAGGTTCTTTTTATATCCGCGCCTAAAGCGGAAAATTTTGCCTCTATATTTTCGTAGCCTCTATCAAGATGATAGATTCTATTGATTTCGGTTTCCCCTTTTGCCGCAAGTCCCGCAAGAACCAAAGATGCGCTTGCGCGAAGATCGCTTGCCATAACAGGCGCTCCGGATAAAAATTTAACTCCTTTTACCATAGCTTTATTGCCGGAAACCTTAATATCGGCTCCCATACGATTCAATTCGCTTACATGAATAAGTCTATTTTCAAACACAGATTCTTCGATCATGCTTACTTTGTTTCCCAAACACATAAGAACCATAAACTGAGCCTGCATATCCGTAGGAAAACCAGGGTAAGGAAGAGTTTTTATATCTACGCTTTTTATCTTTTTATTTCCTATCACCCTTATATTGCTGTTTTTTATTATAATATCCGCTCCGGCTTCTTCTAACTTGTTTATAACCGCTTCCAAGTGTTTATGGTTGCATCCTTTAATAAGAATATCTCCATTTGTAACAGCCGCCGCTATCATAAAGGTTCCCGCTTCAATCCTATCCGGCATAATCGAAACCTCCGTAGGTTTTAATTCTTTCACCCCTATAATCTTAATTACCGGAGTTCCCGCCCCTTTAATTTTTGCGCCCATTTTGTTTAAAACGTCTGCCAGCGCTATTACTTCCGGCTCTTTTGCGCAGTTTTTCAACACGGTTGTTCCTTGCGCCAAACTTGCCGCCATCATAAGATTCTCTACGCCGGTAACCGTAGGGAAATCAAAATATATGTCCGCCCCTTTAAGCCTTTTGCAAGAGGCTTTTATATAACCGCTTTTAATTTCAATTTTTGCTCCGAGAGCGGTCAAACCTTTTAAATGCAAATCCACCGGTCTTGCTCCTATGGCGCAGCCTCCTGGTAAAGACACTTCCGCCTTTTGCAAACGTGATAGAAGAGGTCCTAATACCAAAATAGAAGCTCTCATCTTACGAACCAAATCGTAGTCCGCTTTATAATTATTAAAATTTTTGGAATTTACGGACAGGCTGCCAATACCGGTTTTAACCGCCTTTGCTCCGAGATTTTCCAAAAGAAAATTTACGCTTTTAATATCCTGAAGAGCCGGAACATTATTGTATTTGCATGTTCCGTCCGTTAAAAGAGAGGATATAAGTATAGGTAGTGCCGCGTTTTTTGCCCCGCTTATTTTCACCTCTCCTTTTAAAGATTTGCCGCCTTTTATTATTATTTTATCCATACGCCTTTATTTTATGGTAATTTTTTATTTTTGATAAAAAAGAATTGTATATATTAGCTTTTTAAAGCTTTTCTCAAAATAATTGCAATTGCGCAAGAAAAAATAAATTAGTCGTAAGCTTTTTTGCGAAAATACGGAGGGAAGCTTATTGATAATTTTCAATAAACTCTCTATGAGAGATAATTTTAATATCAAAATATTTTTTTATCCGTTTTAAATATTTCTCTCCCGAAATAATAATTTTACTATCCAAAGCAACGGCGCATTCTATAAATTTGTTATCGTCCGGATCATTTTTAACTATTTTGATATTGGGGGTTTCCGCCGTAAAAACGGAGCTATAACCTTGAGCGAACAATTTTGTTAATGTTTTTATTTCATCTTTACCGTCAGGTATAAGCCTATTTAAAACTTTAGGGTCTGTTGACAATTCATAAAGGTAGCCAAAGGAAAGCGCGAGCCAAAGCGAGCATAGCCTCGAAATTACGTTTCAATTTATCATATCTTGTCGCTATAGCTCGGAAAT
>JAFDMD010000143.1 GCA_019306185.1 Deltaproteobacteria bacterium | reverse complement strand
TCAATTTATTCTCTCGTAGAGGTTCTTGACGGGTTTTGTTGCGGTAAAGTAGCCTGTGGCGAATTTTGTTGAGGTAAAGGAGCCTGAGCGCCGGGAGGCGCGGGTCTGGTATCAGTAGTAGCCGGCGGCGGATTTACATTCCCTTTTATATAAGTTCCTTCATTTATCGTAATAATTTTATTCTTCATTTTTTTCCTCTCTCACTTCTATTATAATTTTCGATTTATCCAAAGAAAGATACTGATACTTTACTTTATAAAGCAGTTCGGCAGTATCGTTTTTATAAACGCAAACATTCCATAGTAATATTTCGGCATCTTTAAAGCTGTCGGAAAAAGCTGATAGATAACCGTCATAAATTAGATTATTCTCTATATCTCTAACCGAAATCCAACTAACGTCCGGCGAGTTCATAAAATATCCCCATACGTCAATGTGCCCGCTCTTTTTTGTTATTTTGAGCTTTTTGAATAAATTAAAATGTAATTTGTAATTATGCATACAAGTAAAAATCACTGCGAGCGCAATAGAAACTATGCAGACCGATATAATCTCTTCATAAGAAATATCGGATTTGCTGTCAATTAAAGCTTTGAGAAAATATATCTTACTTTCTTTATGGTTAATTAAAATAAAAATTAGATAATATACTATGTATGAAAGCAAGCCATATACATAAGAGTTTATAATAAACTGGAATTGAGTTCTTTTTTCATGATTTGTAAAGGTATCTACAATATAAGAACAAATAATTCCGGGTAAAAAAAGCAATAACAATTTAATTGCAAATTCGCTTAATCCCATTGTTTTTTCCTATTATTAAAAAGGTTAAAATAATTGATACGATTATAATATTTATCGACATGTTTTACAAATAGTTTTTATAGATAAGCGGGTTAAATTATATTCGTATCTCTCAACCGCTTTCTTACCGAATAATAGATTGACAATATTAAAGGTTTCTCGTAAAAATTGCTTAACTTCGCTTGAGCGTAAAAGTTAATAAAAATTTCAACCGATAAGGGAATAGAAGCTAAAACGACGCCGAAAAACTTTCCTCGAATAAGAACTTACCTTATACGGAAATCGTAAAACAGGTTGGTTTTTATTTGAAGAGGTTGTACTAATATAAGCAATAAAATCAATGCAAACATAGAATCGAAAAAGAAAAGTCCATAAAAACTTTAATTATAAACTTATGAAAACAAAAATAATGATTAACGGCTTGCCCGGCAACATGGCAAAAATTGTGGCGGAGCATGCTTTTTTAAATTCCGCTTTTGATATTATTCCTTTTTCTTTATCTTCCGAAAAAAACGCCGGAAAAAAATATCTTATAAATAACAGTCTATCCGTTAAATTAATCCCGCCGCAAAAACATTTAAAAACTCTTATTCAACTAAAAAAAACGGAAAAATTTTTTATTATCATTGATTTTGCCGTTCCTTCTTCGGTTAACATAAACGGAAAAGCATATTGCAAAGCAAAAATTCCTTTTGTTATGGGAACAACCGGCGGCGACGTAGAGCTTCTTGAAAAAGATATATTAAAAGCTTCAATACCTGCCGTAATCGCTCCTAACATGGCAAGGCAAGTTGTGGCTTTTCAGGCTATGCTTGAATTTGCGGTGGATTCCTTTCCGGATCTTTTTAAAGGGTATTCCTTAAAAGCGGTTGAAAGTCATCAGAGCCAAAAGGTAGGCACAAGCGGCACCGCGGAAGTTGTAGTGGAATGTTTTAAAAAACTGGGAGCGCTGTTTTCGGACAATGATTTTTATATGGAAAGAGACCCGCAAAAACAGCTTAAAGAATGGAAAATTCCTAATGAGCATTTAGGCGGGCACGGATGGCATACTTATACCCTTAATTCGGACGATTCTAACGTTAAGTTTGAATTTACCCATAACGTATGCGGCAGAAATACTTATATCGCCGGCGCCTTTGACGCTATTTTTTACCTTGCAAATAAAACGCTTTCCGGATGTAAGGGAAAAGTTTTTTCGATGATTGACGTTTTAAAAAAATAATTAGCCTCGCGGGTTCGTTCGAGCAAAGCAAAACCGACAATAAACAATAGTATATAGAGGCGTTCAAGCTTGTTTGTTTTACTTTTGCTTATATCTTACTATTTTTTTGCGCAAAACTTATCAAAAATTGTTTCCTCGGCGCCAAAAGCCGCCAAGCAAAAAAAACCGAACGTCTCATAATCGAATATAAGCGGAGTAACCGCCTGTTATGAAAAAAAAAATAATATCCGAAACGCCTATTTTTAAGGAGTTGAATAATGAGCAACTCCAAAAAATTTCGGATATAGCTCTATTAAAACAGGTTGAAAAGAATGAAATCATATTTTCGGAAGGGGAAGAAGGCATAGGATTTTATATTGTTGCAAGCGGCATGATAAAAATTTATAAATCTTCAATTTCCGGCAAAGAGCAAATTCTTCATATTTTTGAAAAAGGGGAACCTTTCGGAGAAGCCGCAGTGTTTATGAATCGCCCTTTTCCTGCTACGGCTATGGCGATTAAAAAGGGCTCGGTTCTGTTTTTTCCTAAAAAAAAGTTTATCAATTTAGCTCAAAAAGATACTATGTTTGTTTTAAAAATGCTTGCCGTATTATCGGTAAGATTAAAACAACTTGCCTCTATGGTTGAAAATATATCTTTAAAAGATGTCCCCGGTAGACTTGCCGAATATCTTCTTTATATGAATAAGGAACAGAATAACAATAATATCATATCGCTAAATATTTCAAAAAGCCAGCTTGCAGCCATATTAGGAACAATTTCGGAAACGCTTTCCAGAATTTTTTCAAAGATGAGCCTCGAAAAAATTCTGGAAGTAAACGGAAATAATATAAGAATACTCGATTTGCAAAAACTTCAAGAATTGTCCGAAAACGGCTCTTTTTAAAACGCCTATTATCAGCTACATTTAAAAGAAAAAAAATAATTAAGGAACTTTTCGATTACAGTCTTCTAATAAAGGGATTTATCCCTTTGGTTCGACATTACCGGAAGTAAATAAAAAACCCTTCTCTTTTTCCTATTATTGACACAACCGAATAATTATCATTTAATGTCGTTTGAAATATATTTGGAAGGAATTAATATTGATTTTAATGATTTCTTGCAAATATTAAGATAAAATCCTCATTATTAAAAAAAGGTTTTTAATCGCAAAAAGATTTGTACAAAGGGTAAGATTAGAAGGCAATAATTAAGGGGTTTCTGGCCGCGCTCGAAAAGATAGGTCTTTAAATTAAGGGATTTCTCCCTTCGATCGAAATGACAGTCCAAGATTACTTCCCGTTTTTTTAACATAAGTTATTTTTGCTTGTCATTTCGACGAGCAAAGCGAGTTTATTATTAAACTTTAACTTCAGGCATTGGCAAAACCGTTTACGCTTAAAATATAAATTTTTCAGCATCGACTATATTAGGGACGAAGAGGTTCAAGTTTGCTTGTTCCGCTTTTTGAACCTTTTTTTTATCAATTATTTTTCGGAGATTAAATATTTTATTTTTAATATCGGAGTTTTCGGTTATTTTAATAGGTTCGGGTCAATTTTTTTTGCTTTATTAAAATCTGCGCCGGCTTTTTTATACTCTTTAAGTTTTTTAGAACAGACGCCGCGATTATAGTATGCCTTTGCATCGTTCGGATTTATCTCTATAGCTTTATTAAAATCTGCAATAGCTTTTTTATACTCTTTAAGTCCGGAGTGAAGAATGCCGCGATTATTATACGCTTCTATATGATTAGGGTTTATCCGAATTACCTCATTAAAATCTGCAATAGCCTTTTTATACTCTTTAAGATTAGCATAACAGATGCCGCGAGCATTATATATCGGAGCGTTATTAGGATTTTTTTCTATCGCTTTAGAATAAAATTTAATTTTATCGCTATATTCTTTAGAATAGATAAAATTTTTTATTTTTTCCGAATTTTCCGCTTCCAAAGCATTGCATGCTTTTGTTGAATAAAATCCAAATAATAAAAGAAGAGCTAATATTAAAATAAAATTTATAGCTGTTTTTCTATACATTTGCTTTCTCATTTGTTGTATTTAAAGTGAATTGTTTTCTTTTGCTCATAGTAAAAATATTGAAAAGCTACAAGGATAAAATTAAAATAAATCGTTTACTATAACAAAGGAGCATAAAATGAGCAAAAGCATAAGCAATAAAAGAAATTAGAAAATCGGAGTTCCCCCGATTGCTCTATAAGCAGTAGAAGAAATCGTTTGTCCGTTTGGAGTAATATAAAAATTAATACTCTTTTTTATTACCATTTTATTAAAATATTTTTTTACTAAAACGGGAAAGCTATCCCCAACGATATTAACGGTTGCATTGCTTATCAAATAATATTCCGCGTTTTTTTCTCTTTATTACTTCTTCTATTTTTTTGCATTCTATACTCCTTTGTTTGCTTTACTTTTTTAATACTTGAGCATATCTCCTCTTTAATGTCCGGTTTTTGGGGCGCAGTATATTGAAATTTTCCAAAGTCTATGGAAATGGATAAAAAGGCGCGCCGCTATAGAACCCTGTATAGGATAGCATCGTTTAGACAAAAATAGATTAAAAGGCATATCGGACGATAAAATAAATGCTATCTTAAGCGCCGTAGGAATGAATTTTAAAAAGCTAATTAGTCGATCTGAAAAATTTGCATTTTAAGCGTAAACAGTTTTGCCGATATCTATTATTTATCGCTTTTTATTAAGGGATTTCTCCTCGCTTTACTCGTCGAAATGACAAGCAAAAATAACTTATGTTAAAAAAACGGAAAGTAATCTTGGACTGTCATTTCGACCGAAGGGGAAAATCCCTTGATTATTGTCTTCTGATTTTATCCTTTGTTCCTTTATACAAATTTTTTTACAATTAAAAATCTTTTTTTAATAATGGGGATTTTATCTTAATATTTGCAAGAAAATATTAAAATCAATATTAGGGTCTGTTGACATTTTCGGAATAACAGTTTGAAATACCATCGCGATTTTGTAAGTTATTTTTTTTTACATATAAAAATAATAACGAGCTTGCGATGGTTCGACTAATGCT
>JAFDMD010000032.1 GCA_019306185.1 Deltaproteobacteria bacterium | reverse complement strand
TTATTGTCCCGGATGCACTCACGGAGTTATACACCGCTTAATTGCCGAAGTTATAGACGAATTAAAAATCAGAAAAAACACCGTAGGAGTAGCTCCGGTAGGATGCGCGGTTTTAGCGTACAATTATTTTAATTTCGATTTTCAGGAAGCGGCTCACGGACGCGCGCCTGCTATGGCGACCGGAATAAAAAGAGTAAGACCGGATCTTAATGTTTTTACATATCAGGGAGACGGAGACCTTGCCAGTATAGGAATGAGCGAAATAGTACATTCCGCAAACAGAGGCGAAAAATTCACTACAATATTTGTAAATAATGCGGTTTACGGAATGACCGGCGGGCAGATGGCGCCTACTACAATGCCGGATCAAAAAACCACGACTTCCCCTTTTGGAAGAGACGTAGAGGATGTGGGAATGCCTATAAAAGTTGCAAATCTTTTGGCGGCGCTTCAAACTCCCGGATATATAGAAAGAACAACCGTATTAAAGCCGAAATATATAGTAAAGGCAAAAAAAGCGATTAAAAAAGCTTTTATATATCAGATGGAGAAAAAGTGTTTTAGTTTTGTAGAAGTGGTAAGCACATGCCCTACAAACTGGGGAATGACTCCGAAAGATTCAATAAAATGGGCGGAAGATACCCTGCTGCCTTATTATGAACTCGGAGTATTTAAAGATACGCCCGCAAATGGAGGAAAATAATGCAAAGTGAAGTAATGTTTGCCGGTTTCGGAGGGCAGGGAATACTGCTTATCGGAAAAATACTTGCTCAAACCGCTATGGATCAGGGGCTTGAAGTTGCGTGGGTTCCTTCTTACGGACCCGAAATGAGAGGCGGAACCGCATATTGCACCGTAGTAATAAGCGACGAGCCTATAGGATCGCCGATAATAAAAAATCCGGCTCATCTTGTAGCTATGAATCGTCCTTCTTTGGAAAAATTTGCTCCTATCGTAAAACCAAACGGAGTAATTTTAATAAACGCATCTTTAATATCTATACGCTCCGGCAGAGAGGATGTTGACGAATTAATCGTTCGGACTACGGAGATAGCCTCGGAAATAGGGAATGTTCGAGCCGCTAATATCGTGGCTTTATCCTCATTTATAGCAAGAAGTAAAATAGTTGATTTTGATATATTTAGGGAATGCGTTAAAAAAGAATTTTCTAAAAAACCGAAGCTTATACCGTTAAATATGACGGCGGTTGATAAGGGTAAAGAGGCGGCTTTATAATTTTGACGCATAACTTCGCAGTTTGCCCGTTGGCGGCGTTGAATAATAATTTTTAATCCTCGAAATACTCGTAGTATTTCTCCGGTTAAAAACTATTATCCGCCTTGCCAACGAACAAACTACTTTGTTATGCGCTAAAATTATGAGTTTTTTTGTAATTAAGGGATTTCTCCTTGCTACGCTCGTCGAAATGACAAGTAAAGATAATATTTGTTGCAATGACAAGTAAAAACAATATTTGTTATTATGGCGGGTCAAAAAAGTTTTTTTCTGTCCTATCAAGCGAAGCGAGAAATTTTTTAATTATTTCGGATAATGCGATTAAATTTTAATACTGATTATATAAAGGAGCGGCATTATGAAAATAGAATATAAAAAAAATCTATTATCAATAGCTCCTTATGTTCCTGGAAAACCTATTAAAGAGGTTGAAAAAGAATACGGAATAAAAAATGTCGTAAAACTGGCGTCAAACGAAAGTTCTATCGGAATGTCTCCGAAAGCGCTTGAAGCTTTGAAAAAAAGTTTGGTTTCCTTAAACAGATATCCGGAGCAAGTCCGATTATCCGAAAAGATTGCGCAAAAATATAATGTTTCTTCGGAAAATATAGTTTTGGGAAACGGTTCGGACGAAATATTAAAAATGTTTGCGGAGGTTCTTTTATCCGAAAAGGACGAAGCGGTAATGTCTGCGCATTCCTTTGGAATGTACGATATAATAGTAAAAAGCGCCGGTGCCTCTTCAATATTTGTTCCTCTTAACAATTTTAAAACAGACATTGAGGCTATAAAAAAGAGTATTACTTCGGCTACTAAAATAATTTTTCTTACCAACCCTAACAACCCAACCGGAGCGATTATATCGGATAAGGAGTTTGAAAACTTTATAAAAGATATACCGAAAAATATACTTGTAATAATAGACGAAGCATACATTGAGTTTGTTCGGGATAAAATATATATATTAGACGGTCTTCCATATATAAAAAAGGGCTATTTTGTAGCGGTTACAAGAACATTTTCAAAAGCTTACGGGTTAGCCGGTTTAAGAATAGGATACTCGATAATGCCGGAAGAGCTTGCATCCTTGTTAAACAGAATCCGCTTGCCTTTTAACGTTAATTCTTTGGGAGGCGAGGCGGCTTCCGCAGCTTTGGATGATGAAGATTTTTTAAATAAAACCGTTCTATCTACTCATAAAGAGATAGATTTTATATCCGAAAAACTTAACGAAATGAAAATAGAATATCTTCCTACGCAGGCAAATTTTTTATTTATCAATATTAAAAAAAATGCGGATAAAGTTTTTAAAGAAATGTTAAAGCTTGGGGTTATTATAAGGTCTATGAAAAGCTATGGCTATCCGGAAGCAATCAGAGTAACCATAGGAACAAGAGAAGAGAATTTAAAATTTTTGGAAGCTTTAAAAAAAGTATTATAAAAAGGCGGAATAAATAAAAGAGTTTTTATGTTCGCTTTAAATAACGTTTTTAATGGGAGAATTAACATGCAACCAAACGCGGATAATTTGTTAAAGATAGCCGGAATATCCGTGCCGCTTATAGGTTTTTACGACGTTCCGAACGCGGAAGTTTTCGAACCTTTTGCCAAACCGAAACATTGCATTTTTGCTTGTTATAAAAATTGGTTAAAAGGAGACAGCCTTCTTATTTCCGAAAAAAAATTTATTTGTATGGGCGCGGGCTACTGGCTTTGCGGAGTTAAATCTTTGCCTCGCGACGAATCTGTAAAATTTCTTGCGGAAACAGAAGGACTTAAATGTTCGTCCGCTATAATGAATAAATGGTTAGACAATCATCATCCCTATAAAAAAGAAAATAAGTATATTATTATTTCTCCGTTAAAAAAGGAGCGGTACGATTATCTTAAAACCGTAACCTTTTTTGTTAATCCGGATCAGTTAAGTTTATTGATAACCGCATGCGAATATCATAACGCTTCTATAAATACTCGTACCGTAAGCGCTCCGTTTGGTTCCGGTTGCGGACAACTATCGGCTTTATTTGAAAGTCTATACGCTCCGCAAGCGATTATAGGCGCGACGGACATCGCAATGAGGCAGTATTTGCCCCCATCTATACTTGCCCTTACGGTTACAAAGCCTATGTTTCAACAACTTTGCGAATTAGACGAAAATAGCTTTTTATATAAGCCTTTTTGGAAAAGACTGAAAAAAGCGAGAGAAAGGGCGGAAAAAATTTAACGCGAGCAAATAACAATGAAATCGAATAAAAAACTTTTAATAACAATAGACGGACCCGCCGGAGCGGGCAAAACAACCGTAAGCCGAGCGCTTGCCAAAAAACTCGGATATAATTATATCGACACCGGAGCATTATACAGAGGAATAGCTTACAAAGCCCGTCAAAAAAATATAACCGAGACGGACGACAATAATTTAAAAAAAATCTGCGAAAATATAAGCTTGAAATTTATAAATATCGGAGAAGAACAACATCTTTTTTCCGATAATAAAGATATCGAACCTTTTATAAGAACCGAAGAAATTTCGATGCTTGCCTCCGCAATTTCGGCAAAATCGTTTGTCCGAAAGGCTCTTTTGCAACTTCAAAGAGATCTCGGAAGCAAAAAACGGGCGGTTTTTGAAGGCAGAGATATGGGAACAGTGGTATTTCCTAATGCGGATATAAAATTTTTTTTAAAGGCTTCCGTAGATGAAAGAGCGGCGAGAAGATATAAACAGCTTGGAAACGATTCGGAGCAAAGTCTATACGATATTAAAAAACTAATAATTAAAAGAGACCAAAACGACAGTCAACGCAAACTCGCTCCTTTAAAGCCTGCGGAAGATGCAATCATTATAGATTCCACCGCAATAAGCGCAGAACAGGCAACCGAATTTATGCTTGCCTCTATTTTTCGATAAAATAGGAGTAAACATTTATATATAACTAAATTTTAGAAACGAGCCTATTTTTTTCATTATAAATAGAAAAAAATAGGCGGTTTTTATAATAAGAATGATCATTATAAATTATATTTTTCCGATTTTTAAAAATTTTGGTTGTTTTTTTTTTTTTTTTTGATATAGAAAATGAGTTTAACGCTAATTCGGCGTTATATTAAAATAGGTTAAAGGGGATTTTTTTTTATGGTAAATGATATCAGCGAAGATACAACGCAAACAGTAAGTATGGAACATGCGGACGTTCAAATACAGGATACCGAAAGTGAAGAGTATTTAAACAGCATGTATGAAGAGAGTTTTAAACGTTTCAGAGAAGGAGAAATTGTAACGGGAAAAGTTGTAACCGTCAGCAAAGACTATGTTTTGGTTGACATAGGTTATAAATCCGAAGGGCAAATACCTATACACGAATTTGCAGACGAGCAAGGAAATATTAATATAGCTCGGGACGATTCGGTAGAGGTATTGATTGACTGGTGGGACGACGAGCATGAAATCGTAAATCTTTCGAGAGAAAAAGCGGAAAAAGTGAAGGTATGGGAGGAAATCAAAAAGATTTATGAAGACGCCGGAACAATCAACGGGCTTGTTACAACCCGCGTAAAAGGCGGTTTTACCGTTGACGTAGGGGTGCAGGCATTTTTACCCGGCTCGCAAACGGATATATATCCGGTTCACGATCCGGATAAACTTGTGGGGCAGTCCTTTGATTTTGAAATATTAAAATATAGTCAAAAACGGAATAATATCGTTCTTTCAAGGCGCTCTATTCTTGAAAGAGAGCGGGATGCCGCAAGAAACGCAACTCTTGCTTCCATAGAGGCGGGCAAAAACGTTTCGGGGTTAATAAAAAACATAACCGAATACGGCGTTTTTATTGATCTCGGAGGGGTTGACGGACTTCTTCATATAACCGATATTTCTTGGGGAAGAGTTAAACATCCTTCCGAAATATTTTCTATCGGAGACGAGGTGGAGGTAAAAATACTTGCTATAGACGAGGATAAAAAAAGAGTGTCTTTAGGCAGAAAGCAGCTTACGCCGGATCCTTGGACAGGCGCCGAGGATAAATATAAAATAGGCGAAAAGGTTGCCGGAAAAGTTATCAGCCTTACAGATTACGGCGCTTTTGTAGAATTGGAAGAAGGGGTGGAAGGCTTAATACATGTTTCTGAAATGTCTTGGACAAAAAAGATAAGACATCCTTCGAAAATAGTATCCGTAGGCGACATAGTAGAAAGCGTCGTGCTTGATATGAACGTTAAAAACAGACGCATATCTTTAGGTCTGAAACAGGCTGCGGAAAATCCATGGGAAGTTATAGAACAGACATTCCCCATAGGCACAACCATAGAAGGTAAAATAAAAAATATAACCGATTTCGGCGTGTTTATAGGAATAGATAACGAGATAGACGGGCTGGTTCATATATCGGATATTTCTTGGACAAAAAGGATAAAACATCCGTCCGAAATATATAAAAAAGGGGATACGGTTCAGGCAATAGTTTTGGATATAGATAAAAATACCGAAAAGTTTGCGCTTGGTATTAAACAGCTTACTCCGGATCCTTGGTCAACCGTTAGCGAGCGTTACGGGGTAGGAAACGATATTGAAGGGGTTATTACAAACGTTACCGATTTCGGAGTTTTTGTAGAGCTTGAAGAAGGAATAGAAGGTTTAATACATGTATCCGAAATAAGCGAAGAAAAAATTAACACTCCGGTAGGTTTATATAATATCGGAGACGCTATCACCTCAAGAGTTATGAATGTAAACAGCGACGAAAGACGCATAGGGCTTTCCATAAAAAGAGTAGGATTAGAAGGCGCCGCACCGCCGGAAAATTATCATATGGATAATAATAAAACAAACTATACTTCTTCGCTCGGGCAGGCTTTTGCCGACGAAATGAATAAATCTAACTCTTAAAAATAAATATTTCCCGTAGAAATTTTGTAAAATTACAAAATTTCTACGGGAAACAACAATGCCGGATATAAAATCGGCGTTTTTGCTTTATCATACGATTTTACGCTGCAGGTCATTTTAAAATATGTTTTCTAACAAACATCCTTTTTTATTCTTCATCCTTATGTTTATAACCGTAAGCGCGGCTTTTTTCATCTCACTATCTCTTATAATCGGAATTGCAGTTAAAAGCATAACCAATTCCGATCCCTTAAAAAAGATAACCGGAGAGAAAGTAGGCGTTATAGAAGTAAACGGAGTAATAAACGATTCCGATAGGATAATAGAAGATATAAAGATATTTAGAGATAACAATTCAATAAAAGCTATAGTTTTAAGAATAGATTCTCCGGGAGGCGGAGTAGGAGCTTCGCAGGAGATATATACGGCGGTTAAAAAAGCGGCAAATAAAAAGCCGGTTATAGCCTCCTTTGCTTCTATAGCGGCGTTCGGAGGATACTATATAGCCGCCGGAGCTACGGGAATAATCGCAAATCCCGGAACAATAACCGGAAGTATAGGGGTTATTATAGGATATACCAATTTTCAAAAGCTTTTGGAAAAAATAGGCTTAAAACCTGTCGTTATAAAAAGCGGAGAGTATAAAGACGCTGGGTCTCCGGATAGGGAAATGACCGATAAAGAAAAAATATTTTTTGAAACTTTTATAAAAAATATTCATTCGCAATTTATTGACGCTGTGGCAAAAGGAAGAAACATAGAACGTTTAAAAGTGGAAGAAATAGCAGACGGCAGAATTTATTCGGGGCAAGAGGCTTTACGACTTAAACTTATCGATAAGCTCGGCAACATTGAAGACGCAGTTGAATGGGCGGGAAAAAAAGGAGGCATAAAAGGCGCGATTGAAACCGTTTATGCCGATAATAAAGATAAATTTTCTTTTATAAAAGATATAAAGCAACAGATACAAAATAACTTTATATCCTCTATATCTTCGGATACGAGCTCAAATATCGGCTATTTGTATAACGGAGTCAGGTAAAAGGCTTCTTGTTTGCGTTTGTTTGCTCCGCTTTTTTGTTTGTCGTTTATGATTTTTGACCGCGTTGTGTGACGAAAAGCCAGTCAAAAATTGTCTCATCAACGACAAGAGCCGCTTCGTAAAATAACATCAAACATTTTTTTTTGTAGTTATTCCTTATGGCGTTAATAATATTGTTACGGAGGTTTTTTATAATGAAAATTTTAGGCATTATTTCAAACAGTTTGCTTCTAATAATTGGCGTGGTAGTATTGATTGATAAACATTATCATATTGAAACCATTGTTACTGCATTAGCGATGATATTTGCGGGGTCAATTAATTTATATTTTGTATTGCAGCAAAATGGAAACGATTTGATAACATTATATTTAAAACGTAGGGCGGCGGAAGAAAAGAGCAAATTGAATAAAATACTTTCGGAGTAAACCCCGCTATTAGAAAATTTAATAACAAAAAATAATGATTAAATTTTGAGCATAATGCAGAAAACGGGCAAACTGCAAATTTAGACAGTGAAATTTAAATAGGAAAAGGATAGCAGATGTTTCCTACAATCTTAATAGTAGACGACGAATTTTCGATATGTCAGACTCTCGGCGGGCTTTTGGCGGATGAAGGTTTTGAAATAATGACGGCGCTAAACGGTTATGAAGCGTTAAAAACGATAGAAGAAACCTCGCCCGATCTTGTTCTTTTGGATATATGGATGCATGGAATAGACGGCATGGAAACCTTGAAAGAGATTAAAAAAAAACATCCGTATATACAAGTAATAATGATAACGGGGCACGGAAGAATAGATACCGCAGTAGCCGCTATAAAACTCGGGGCATATGATTTTATAGAAAAACCGTTATCAATAGATAGAGTAATAGTGGCAATAAATAACGCGCTTAATTTCAGACGCCTTCAGGAAGAGAATAAATACCTGCGAAAAAAAACAATAGAGAAACATTCTATAACAGGGAATAGCGCGGCGGCGTTAAAATTAAAAAAGGAGATAGCTATTGTAGCTTCTACGGACGCTTATACGCTTATAACCGGAGAAAACGGAACCGGCAAAGAGTTGACGGCGCATTCTATACATCTGTTAAGTTCCAGATGCGATAAGTCGGTTATAGACGTAAATTGCGCGGCTCTTTCAAATGAGCATATGGATATAGAACTTTTTGGCTCCGAAAGCAAAAGTCCATTTGGCAAAAGAATAGGGAAATTTGAGCTTGCGAATAACAGCGTTATATTTTTTGACGAAATAGGGGATATGAGTCTTGAAGCGCAGGGGAAAATATTGCGCGTTCTTCAAGAAGGCAGATTTTCGAGAGCGGGCGGCGGTAGAATGATAAATATAGATGTCCGAGTTATAGCCTCTACAAATAAAGACTTATTGCAACAGATAAAGTCCGGAGACTTTAGAGAAGATCTTTATTATAGATTAAACGTAATGCCGATAAATGTTCCTCCGTTAAGAGAAAGAATCGAAGATATACCTCTACTTGCAGAGTCTTTTTTAAACGAATATGCAAAAAAAACAAAATCTCCCATAAAAGGAATAACAAAAGGAGCGCTTAAATTAATGCAAGAGCATTCTTGGCGCGGAAATATACGGGAATTAAAAAATTTGTTGGAGAGATTATCCATAACCGTAAAAAAGAATAAAATATGCAAAGCGGATATTCCGATTTTACAGTAGGAAATTGTTGTAAAATATGTAAAGCGGATAATAATTGGATTTTTCGTTTGACAGGGCAAGACTTGCCAAAATAATCGGAGAATAAGAATTGAGAGTAAGCGCCGGAGAGTTTAAAGGCAAAAAGCTTATTCCTATCAAAGGAAAAAGCATAAGACCCGTTTCCAACAAGATCAAAGCCGCTATATTTAATATACTTGGCTCTTATATCAAAGGAAAAAAAATACTTGATCTGTTTGCCGGAACAGGCGCATTCGGAATTGAAGCGATAAGCAGCGGCGCCGAGTTTTGCGTATTTATGGATAATAGCAAATATTCTCTTTCGATTATAAATAAAAATATTAATTTATGTCTGCTTCAAGATAAAACCGAAATAATCAAGAAGGATATTATTAAGTCCTATACGCTTATAAATTATTCCGAATATCCGTTTGATATAATCTTTTTAGACCCTCCATATAAGGCAAACGCAATGGTTTCGACAATAGAAAAGATAAGCAAAACCGTTTTGGAAAATTCAAAAGTAATAATTGTAGCCGAGCATTCAATCAAAACAAAACTACCTAAAATAATAACTCCATTTATTTTATACGACGCAAGAAGGTATGGGAATACGGCGGTATCATTTTTTAGTTCCGGTATAAATAAGCCTTATTTTACTTGATTTTATATCCATAATTTCGAGGGAAGTCTAAAACTTAACTTTAGCGCTTTTACTTTTTATAACTATATTTTAACTTTTTAAGCGCCGACTAATTAGTTGATGCTGAAAAAGTTAATAAAAAGCGTAAAAAATGAGCCGTTCGGTTAATCATCCGATAATTCAATTTGGCAGTATCCGAGTTTGTTTTGTTTTAACGCAAAACGCTCCGAAAATTATTTCCTCGACGGCAAGAGCCGCTACGCAAATAAAACTACCGCTTTTGATAGTAATGAGTATTTCCTCTTAATATTTGCAAGAAAATGTTAAGAGTAGTATTGAAGTTATTGCAAATATCTCACCTTGTTTTTTATAAAATTTGCAATAACTTCAATATATAATATGCTTTTTAAGCGCCGACTAATTATACGCAAAGACGCCGCATTGAGACGCCGTTGCTTTTTTTACGCTAAGAAAGTAGTTTGTTATATGGCAAGCTTTACGCTTTCGATCTCAAAAGGAGCGACTATTGCTCCGCAACTTGCTTTTAAAGCCAAAAGCCCTTTTTTCTGCTCCTTTAATATATCGAATAATTTTTTGGCTATATTAGTCTCTTTTTTGTAAGCCTCAATTTGCAAGTCTATTCTTGCTATTATTTTATCTATATAAAAGGAGAATTGTTTATCGTAAAGTTCGAGCGGATATTCTTTATCCAAAATCTTTTTAAACAAGGCTTTAAGGTCTTCATATTTCGGAATGTATCCTATCGGAGTTTTTATGGCTTCAACTTCATTATGGGCTCTTGCTTCAAGCCATCCGAGCCATACTTTTACGTCTTTTTTTTCTCCGAGCAAAGTTTTCCCGGCGCCGCCTCTTGCCTGACGGGTAAGAAAATAATTGAGTCCCGCTATTATAGGTTTATACGCAGGGTCTATTTTTTTATTGCCGAAAAATTTAAATTGAGCGTCAAGATAATCGGCAAGGTCTCCTGGAATGAACTGTGCATTTGCCCAAGGCGCTCTTTTAACTCCTCTTGCGCCCACTTCGGTTGCGGTTGCCGCAGATACTATAGAAGCGCCTATTACTACTCCGGAATTTGCATCCTTTGCAACCCATACCGGAGGCATAGTATCGCTGTCTCTGCCGCTGTATGTTATTATTCTTATTGCGGCCCCGTTAGGGTCTTCCAATTTTTCGGAACAATTAGACAAAGCGTTTGCCCTAAGGGTTACTCTGGCGTTAGGATGAGATATTGGAACAGGCTTTCCTTTTTTGTCCGTCATCCCTTTTGTCCATTTGCCGTAAAAATTTATTCCTTTTTCCGAATGCTCTTCGAGGTTGCCCGTCCAATGGGGTTTTCCGTTTTCGTCTATTAAAACGTTAGACCATATCACCTCTGTTTTTTCGTTTCTTAACAGATCCATTAATATAGGATCCCCTTCGGAATTAACATCCTCTACTATTCCGAATATTCCGCATTCCGGATTTACGGCTTTTATTATTCCTTTATCGTCAATCCACATCTGCGCCAGATCGTCGCCTACAAAATGGGTTCCCGCCATAGCGGTAGTGGTTTTGCCGCATCCGCTGGGCGCGGCGCCGGCAATCCATGTAAATCTTCCTTTTTTCCCTTCAAGTCCGGTTATAAACATATGTTCGGCAAGTTCGTTGCCTCTGTTTGTATAAACCGCTTTATCAACCGAAAATCTATGATTTCCTTTTTTCAAAAGCAGGGTGTTTCCCGCATAAGTGCAGTTAATGCTGTATGTTGTCCGACATTTTCTATCCATATATACTCTTGCGTTCGGCAAATCTTCGGATCTGTTTAAACCTTGACTGTGTATATTAACATATAAATGATTAGCCCTTTCAATCTCTTCATCAAAACTATCAAATAGGTTTCTGTATAGTATGTCGGCGCTATGAGCGACATAAGCGGAGCTTGTAATTTCAATGGCAGGATTGGAAGCGGCGGCGCCCTTTGGACCTCTTATATAAAATCCTGCAATCATTGTCATGCCTTTCATTATGCCTGTCATCTTCTCTTGTATGTCTTCAAAGGCTTCATTACGGAGTATTTTTTTGGCAAGGGAGCTTACTCTTTCCTCTTCGTCGACTATATAAAAGGTTCTGTCGACAATTCTGCCTTGTTCATCTTTTAAGTCGTAATGTATGGTATGATCTTTAATCGGAAGCTTTGCCTCTTCTTTGTTTTCTATGGCAATATTGCGTACAAAATTTTTATCTTCGGCAGATCCTGTGTTGATAAAAAGGCTTTTCGGAGAACACATTTTTACGGCGTTTGCCAGTTTTAATATAACCTGTTTGTTTTTAATTGCGGATAATTTTGAAAAGTTTATTTTATCTGTTTTCTCTTTTAAAATGTCTATGGCATCTTCAAAAGTTTTTACCTTTCCTATACCGGAAACTATATCTTTTTCCGACATATTATCAGTCTCCATCCTCTTTCTCCTTGTTTGCTTGAAAAAAACCGTTCTTATTTCCGGCGAACCCGTATATTCGGTTTCTCGGATGAAAAGAACGATATAGGTTTATTGAAATATTAAGCATTATAATTTTTCCATATTAATTTATAAATCAACATGTTAACATGACAAATAATCCGAAGGACAAATCAATATTAATCGAAAACCTTTATAATGATATCCTCCAAGTCTCTTTTGGGAACATGATGAACCCCTTTTTTATCTCGAAAATATTTTATATTATTATCTTGAACCGTTTCTATAACAATTTTTTCTCCGGGCGCGCCTAAAGCGATAACAAGCATAATTTCAAGATGCGGTTTGACGTTTAAAATTTGCGAAAGTTTTTTTTTATTTACCGCTCCTATCATACAACCGCTCAAGCCTTTTTCCGCCGCTGCCAGCAGTATTGATTGGCTTGCTATTCCGCAATCGTAAGCGCTCCATTTGTTATTGGATATTTCGGTATCGAGTAGAAGCGCTATATAAGCCGAGGGTTTTTCCCCCTCTTTAGGTCCCTTCCAATCTTTAAGGTAAGCCGCCCAGCTTAAAGTCGAAAATATTTCTTCGTTTAAATCTGTATTCAAAGATATGATATATTTAAGAGGCTGTAGATTTCCGGCGGACGCGGAAAGCCCCGCAAGCTTAACAAACCGTTTTAATATATCCGAATCAATCTGCTTACTTTGGTTAAAACGTCTGCAACTTCTGTTTGCCTTTATAAGCTTTTCTATCATACCGAGCACTTTACGGAGTTATGAATTCTTTTAAATACCGGCATTTGTTGTTTTATCCATGTTATTACCTTATCGAACTCGTTACAAACCTCCGCCAATGCCAGACCTCTGTGGCTGACTTTCCCTTTTTCCGACGAGGTCATCTGCCCGAAGGTTTTATTTTCCGAAGGATAAAAAAATATCGGGTCATAACCGAAACCTGCGGCGCCCGCGGCTTTTTCGGTTATTATTCCATTGCATTTTCCCTCGTAACTAAGAGCCGCTCCGGTAGGAACCGCTATTGAAATATTGCATTGAAAATATGCTTTTCTATTATCCTTATTTTTCATTTGCGCAAGGATTTTTTGATATTTTTCTTTATCCGAAGCCTTTTTTCCGGCATATCTTGCCGAATATATGCCCGGCTCTCCGTCCAAAGCCTCCACGCAAAGTCCGGAATCGTCCGCTATTGTAGGAAAGCCAAGTATTCTTGAATAAAAGCTTGCTTTTTTATAAGCGTTTTCCTCGAATGTTTTGCCGTCCTCTTCTACCTCCGGCAGTTTTCCGAACTGTTGAAGGTCTTTTATATCGACAGGAAAATTTTTCAGCATTTCTTCTATTTCCGCTGTTTTCCCTTTGTTTGTAGTGGCGAGTATAAGAGTTATTTTGTCTTCCATAATAATCACCTTTATAAAAATATTAAAAATTATAATTTACGGGTTTAACCATTCGAAATAAAAACAATTTATACAAATATTTTGCCCGGATTTAATATTCCGTTAGGGTCGAATACCCTTTTTATTTTTTTCATAAGGTTTAATTCAACCTCTTTTATCTCTTTGGGCATGTAAACCGATTTTGTTATTCCTATTCCGTGTTCGCCGGATATTGTGCCGCCGAGTTTAAGAGCGTAATCTAATATATCTTCAACCGCTTTTTTCCCTTTTTCAAGCTCTTTTTTATTATCCTTATCAAGCATTATATTTATATGTATGTTGCCGTCTCCGGCATGTCCGAAGGTTATTATCATAAGGCCGGTCTCTTTTTTTAAAGCCTCTATTTTGTTTGTCATATCCGGTATTTTGCTTCGGGGAACCGCTATATCCTCATTTATTTTAAAGGAGCCGTATTTAAATAAAGCCGGCGATATAGAGCGTCGCGCTTTCCATAAAGCCGCTTCTTCATCTTTTGTAGCCGCATTTTTTATCTCTTTGGCGCCTGTGTCGCGGCATAATATGTTTAACCGCTTTATCTGTTGTTCGGTTTCATATTCGCTTCCGTCAACCTCTATTAATAGAAGCGCTCCGGCTTTTGTATCTAAATCTGTATTTGTAAAATTTGCAACGCAGGTAATAGCCGCATTATCCATGTATTCGATTTTTCTTGGTATAATGCCTGATTTTATTATTGCGGATACGGTTTGAGAAGCTTTTTCCATAGTATTAAATGTCGCCATGATTGTTTTTTTAGACGCGGGAAGGGGTAAAAGTTTTAGAATAATTCGGGTTGCGACTCCAAGCGTTCCTTCGGAGCCTACTATAAGACGGGTTAAATCGTATCCGACAACTCCTTTTGCGGTTCTTACTCCGGTATTGATTACGTTGCCGTTCGGCAGGACGACTTCAAGCCCCAGAATGTAATCTCTTGTTACGCCGTATTTTACGGCTCGGGGTCCGCCGGAGCATTCCGCAACGTTGCCTCCTATGGTGGAAAAAGCGGAGCTTGCGGGATCCGGCGGATAAAAAAGCCCTTTTTTTTCTACGGTTTTATGAAATACTCCGGTAACTACTCCGGGTTCTACCTCCGCCGTAAGATTATCGGCGTCTATGTTTATAATACGGTTTAAACGGGCAAGGGACATTACTACGCCGCCGCAAACGGGCAAAGCGCCTCCGGTCATGCCTGATCCGGCGCCTCTCGGCGTTACAAAAATTTTTTTTTCATTGGCAAGACGCATAACGGCGGCAACCTCGCCGCTGTTATTAGGAAAGATTACGACATCCGGCATAAAATGTTTTTTTGTCGCGTCATATCCGTAACATACAAGCTCTTCCTTTTTACAAGCGCAATTTTTTTCTCCGCAAATGTCAATAAGTTTGCGTAATGTATCGTTCGAAATTAAATTTTTATCAAATTCGGAACGCATTGCATTTATTCCGATTTAACTATTACTTTTATTTCCGGTTCTATATCCGCATAAACTCTTACGGGTATATTGTATTCGCCGAGATGTTTTATAGGCTTTTGCAAAAGCAACATTCTTTTTTCTATTTCTATGCCTTTTGCCGCAAAAGCGTTCAGAATATCGGTTGCCGTTACCGAACCATAAAGTTCTTCTCCCTGATTTACTTTTGCCTGTATTACGCATTCCGCTCCTTTAATTCTTTCGGCGGTCTCTTCGGCTATTTTTCTTTCTTTTGCTATCTGAAGCGTAAACTTCTTTTTTTCCTGCTCGATTATTTTTCTAAAAGCGGGAGTGGCGGGGACGGCTTTATTGCGAGGCAAAAGATAATTTCGAGCGTAACCGTCCGCCACTTTCACTTCGCTTCCTACTATACCCAACGTGTCTATTGTTTCTTTTAATATAACTTTCATTAAAGCGTAACCTCCGTTTTAAATTAGGCTCTGTTTATAATTTAATTAATGAATTTTTTCTCTCCTCGTTCGTCGAAATGACAAATCAAGCAAAGCGAAAAACCCCTAAATTGTTTCCTTATCCTTTTTATAATTATTATTTTTTGCGTTTAAATATCCTTTAAGGAGACTCTTTTACGGACGCTTTATTTCTAATTTTTCTAAAATCAAACCAGGTATCAAAAAGTCCCGCTGCTACCAAAGCAAATAATAAATATTTTATTGATATAACAACAACGAATAAAAACGGTTTTACCATTTTATTGATTTTTTTCTTTTCTAAATAATAAGATATTATCGCCCAACCCTGAAAAAAATATATATTAAACAAAACTATAAGCCCGTTTACTCCGATAAGTCTCCAATCTCTTATAGGAAGCAGTATCAAAACCGCGCTTACTATAAAATACCATACAAAATTATCTTCGGCTCTCCAGCAATTAGGATTTCCGAAATGTGGCAATGGAATCTTTTTTGCAAAGCTTCCTCTTGCGGTTAAGGTTGTTATAACGGATATAAGCAGCGCGCCGGATAATATAATACCGGGCATTATTCGGACAATAATGAATTCCAATCTTCCCATAGAAGCGGTAAAAAGCTCTATTTCACTTTTCGGTATCCCCGCCTCTTTATATAATGTTAAAATAATATTAAGATTTTTATTTACAAAGCCTGCCGTTAACTCAATCGCCCCTTTATCAACCGCGTTTGCGTAAAGAAATATAAATAAAAAGGCAATAAACGATCCGTAAATAGCGCCTTTTGTTATAACGCTTTCTAATGAAAATTTTGCTTCCGTTAATTCGCTCAGTATAAAGCCTAATATAATGAGCCATAAAAATATTATGGAATAAAACCTATTGTCCGAAATACAAAAAATAAATAGGCTAATCGCTCCGATAGTTATAAGGGAAATTTTTCCGCCCAACCTCATCCTATAAAAAAAAACGGGCAAGGGGGTGAAAATAGCGCATAACCCGCCTAAAAACGGAAGCGCTATCGGTATGAAATATAAAGAGATTATTATTCCGAATTCGCAAATAACGTTTTTTATTTCATTTGTAGGCTTCACTGTTTCATATGCTTATATTTTTATTGAGAAATTGCGCCGGACAAAAAGAAACGCTTCCGGAGCCGCCAAACAAAGCGGAAAATTTCTTTATTATTTCCTTTTAACCTATTTTCGCCTTGTTTGGCGTTTGGATATTTAACAATATCTTTAATTCAAATTTCCTACATAAGGCAGTAAAGCTATCATTCTTGCGCGCTTAATTGCCGTTGTTAATTTTCGTTGATGTTTTGCGCATGTGCCGGAAATGCGTCGAGGTATTATTCTGCCTCTTTCGGTTACAAAATAACGCAAATTTTTAGGCTGTTTATAATCTATTTCTTTGCTCGCATCCGTGCAAAAACGGCATACGCGTCGTCTGGGATATACTCTTTTGTTTCTCTGGCTTCTTCCTCTCGGATTTCTGTCGTATGCCATCTTATTCTTCCTTCCCGTTATTTTCGTCTTCTTTGTTTGCTTTATTATCGTCCGCCGCCTCGTTAGACTCGGCTTTCTCGGCAGGTTCGCCCGCTTCGTCGGCTTCTACTTTCTCGGTAATTTCCGCCGCTTCGCTTTGCTCCTCTTTTGCCTTTTGCGCCGCTATTTTTTCCGGATCAGTATCTTTGTCTATAAGAATAGTCATATATTTCAAAATAGCGTCGTTTATTTTAAACTTCCTTTCTAATTCGGCTACAACGGCTCCGTCTCCGCAGTAATCGAGCCTTACATAATAGCCTCGTTTTTTCTTTTTGATTTCGTAGGCGAGCTTTCTATCTCCCCACTCGTCAAATTCTATTATAGAACCGTTTCTTTCTTCGACTATGCCGATTACCTTTTCAAAAAGCTGTTTTCGTTTCTCTTCTCCTCCGTCCTGCTCAATAATAAAAATAGTTTCGTATCTTCTCATATTTCTTCTTTCCTCCTTTCGGATATCAAGCCCTTATTTCGATATTTATAAACCGAACATATATCTTATAAGAGCAAGGGGTTAATCAAACTTTCTCAATTAACACTACTAAACTATTTGTGTCAATTAAATTATTATAAAAAACCGCCCTTATTTTTGGCGGAATAATTTTTGACAAATGCAAAATAATCATAGGATTAAAAGAAGCGTGTAAGGAACGCAGACAAAAGACGACGCTTTTAATTTAGTCGATGCTGAAAAAGTATAATACATATTGCAATTATTATAAATTCTAAGAAAAATACAGAAGGCAATAATTAAGGGTTTTCTCGCAGCGCTTGACAAGATATAGGTAGATTCCAATAAAATGATTTAAAAAGGTTTGTTGGACTGAGTAATAAGCGTATGCCGATTTAAATCAATTCGGCTATGTCCGAGTTTGTTTGCTCCGCTTTTTGCTTGTTGTCTTGAGTTTTCATGCTTTTTTACGAAAAACCAGCCGAAAATTGTTTCCTCGACAACAAGAGCCGCTACGCAAATAAACTTCGGACATATCCTTTCTTAAGCATTCTTTATGGCATACTTTTACAATCAATTTATACATCCTTCAATTAAGGGATTTCTCCCTTTGGTCGAAATAACAGTACAAGATTACTTTCTGTTATTTCGATAAATTTTATTTTTGCCTGTTATGTTAACATAAGTTATTTTTGCTTGTCATTTCGATGAGCAAAGCGAGGAGAAATCCCTTAATAAAAAGCGATAAATAATAGATATTGACAAAACCTTACGCTTAAAATGCAGGTTTTTCAGCATCGACTATAATATTTTTTATAATAAAGAGCATAGACCATGCAGGAAGAGAGGGAAATAATATTTAAAGTAGAAAATTTATTTGTTTTTCTTGAAAAAATAAAAACGTTGTTTTATTAGTAAATAGATATAACTCTTCAAAGATGTTGCATCTTATGTAAGGCAAAGTAACTAATATTTTTAAAAAACTATTATTATAATATTAACGAATTTAATTTAACAAGAAGGAGTTTATTATGTTCGGATGGAGAGGAAAAATATTAAAAGTCGATTTGAGCAAAGATAAAATAACCGTTGAAAACCTTGATCCGAAAGTAGCAAAAGATTTTATAGGCGGAAGAGGAATAGGGATTTATTATCTTTTAAAGGAGATGGAGCCTAAATGCGATCCGTTATCTCCGGAAAATATGCTTATATTGGCTACGGGACCGTTAACAGGGACTATGACGCCTACCGGCGCAAGATATATGATTACTACAAAATCTCCTTTAACGGGAGCCGTAACATGTTCCAATTCCGGCGGAGACTTTCCAACGGAATTAAAAAAGAGCGGTTTTGACGCAATTATTATAAAAGGAAAAGCAAGCAAACCGGTTTATCTTTATATTAAGGATGGAAACGCCGAATTAAAAGACGCTTCCGACGTATGGGGATTAGATACTCACAAAACAACCGATAAGATTTTAGAAAAAACGGATACTAAAGCAAAGGTTGCATGCATAGGTCCTGCAGGAGAAAAACTTGTTAGATTCGCTTCCGTTATGAACGATAAAAACAGAGCCGCCGGCAGATCCGGAGTAGGAGCGGTAATGGGATCTAAAAATTTAAAAGCGATTGCAGTTTCAGGAAGCGATAAAATAAATCTTGCAAATAAAGAGGAATTTAAAAAGTTTAATACCGAAATATTAAAAAAATTCAAGCAAAGCATTAAAGAAACGCCTTTGGGTATAAGAATTAACGGTACCGCCGGAGTAGTTATGGCTACCAACAGCTTCGGTATTCTTCCGACTAAAAATTGGCAATACGGAACATTTGATAATTGGAAAGATATTGACGGAAGAACATTAACCGAAAAGTATCTTGTTAAAAACAAAAGTTGCTTTGCATGTCCGGTAGGCTGCGGAAGACTTACCAAAGTAGATGTTCCCGGGTTTGAAGGAGAAGGAGAAGGTCCGGAATATGAAACCCTTTATGCAATGGGTTCAAACTGTATGGTAAAAAATTTGGCGGCTATAGTAAAAGCAAATTATATATCAAACGAACTCGGGTTAGATACCATTACTATGGGCGCTACAATAGCCTGCGCTATGGAGATGGCGGAAAAAGGGTATATCCCCGAAGAAGATCTCGGAATGAAATTGGAATGGGGAGACGATAAAGCGCTTGTGGAATTGACGAGAAAAACAGGATTAAGAGAAGGTTTCGGAGATATGCTTGCCGAGGGAAGCTTTAGACTCGCTTCAAAATACGGACATCCGGAACTTGCTATGGTCTCCAAAAAGCAGGAGTTCCCCGGATACGAACCGAGAGGGGCGCAGGGCATGGGATTGGCGTATGCGACCTCTCCTATAGGCGCGTCTCATATGAAAGGAGACACCGCATATTTTGAAGTGTTCGGAATTCCGGAAGCGGTTGATCCGATTGAATGGAAAGGGAAAGCAAAACTTGTAAGTATTTGGCAGGATCTTTTCGGAATTATAGATTCCGCCGGTTTATGCGTGTTTTTTGCCATAAGAAATCTTGTAGAGCCGCAGTTAGACGTTCCGCCGGAACCTATAAGAAGATATTTGAATGCGGTTACGGGCGCGGATTACACTTTGGAAGAATTAATTAAAGCGGGCGAAAGAATCAATGTTGCCGAAAGAATGTTTCTTGTTAAAAACGGTTTTACAAGAAAAGATGATTCCCTTCCGAAAAGGCTCACTCAAACTCCTTTGCCTGCAGGACCGGTAAAAGGAAATGTTTGCCGTCTGGACGATATGCTTGACGAATATTATGATGAAAGAGGATGGACGCAAGACGGAATTCCCAAAGATAGCAAGCTTGAAGAATTGGGGCTTATGTGGACAAAATAAGCGTAAAAATAAATTTATTGGGAGATTTGGAAAAATATCAAAAGGAATCCCATATTCTTATTAATTACGACGCAACTTTAAGCGCTATGCTTCAATATTTTAATATACCTGAAAAAAAAGATTTGGTTATTATTGCAAATGGAAAAAGAGCGGATAAAGATTATATTCTTAAAGAGAATGACGAGATAACTATTTTTCCTCCTGTTGACGGAGGTTGAAAAAAGGCGGGTTAAAAAACCCGCCTTTTTTATGCTTAACTCTTTATCTTCTTATTTTTTTTATCATAGTCTGTATTATTAACGCAATTTATACATATTCTGCGCGGCATAAGATAATCCGACTTGCATATTTTGGGGTTATTATATCAGCCATTCGGAAAATATTTTTTCAACTTCATTTCTTGATTTTTTTCCCGAAGCAATGCTCATAAATAATTTATATATATCATCATTTGTAGCATTAAGACTCTTGCCGTTTATTTCAATAAATATTTCCGAAGCCGCCGCCGCAATACGTTTGTTGCCGTCAATAAAAGCATGAGCTTGTGTTATATGATAAGCATATGCCGCAGCACATACTGCAATATTGGCATTTGCATAATAGGCGCGGTTTATTACGGCAGTTATTGCCGATTCCAATGAGGCGTTATCAAGAAGTCCTTGAGTTCCCCCAAAGCTATTGATCAGCAGTTTATGAATTTTAATCAGTTCCCGTTTGTTTAGAAAAATCATATTATTCTTTTTCCGATACGCCTTCGGCAAGTTTTATGTAAACGCTTTCTCTGCGTTTTAGAACATTTTCGGCTGCCTTTTCAATTCGATGTTTTAATTTTGATCCGTTTCTGGCAATACGGATAAACTCGCGGTTCGGCTCGACTGATACTTCCAGCTCATCTCCGTAGTTTACGTTTAACAGTTTTAACATCTCGTCTGTTAAAAACAGAGCCGCAGAATCTCCTATTTTTTCAATTCTTGTAACTAACATAAATGATCCTTTAACAACTTTTAAAAAATATGTAAGACATTCCTTATTTAAAATAATTTAAGGTTTTTTTTCATCTTTTATTTCACGTAGCATATTGAAAACCCTTTTTTTATAGGCATAAGATAATCCGGCTTGCATATTTTTGGGTTATTATATTTAAACGATATTTTTTCAGTAAGTTGCGTTGATTAAAAGGTGATATTAACTCGTTTGATTTTTGCATAATTTTTTTTTTGCAAATAAGACGTTTTTTCTGATTTTTTTAATATTGTAACATTATGCAATTATGCCGTCAAATTTTAAGATGTATATAAAAAAGTTTTATAAGTATTCGGCAAAGGGTTTATTTGTTTATTTGGAGTTTTGCAGGATAATATTTTTTCGTAAAAACTCAGGCGCAAAGTCTGCTCCGTTACTCCAAGATAACGTATGCCCCGCCAATTTAAACGATTTGAAAAACGATTTGTCTTCTATCGGCTCAAAAATTTTGCCGTATAATTCGGAGGATAAATCTATTTCGCCCGCGTAACATGAATAAACATGGTTTTACTCCAAATCCAAAACCGCATTTAATGCGCGTCTTGGGTACTATGCCTGTTTTAATATCAACGGTTATTCGGTGTGAAAATGGGCAGGAGAATGCTTTCTGATATACATTCTTATAATTATTCCCAAAAAACGACTTATTTCCAGCATTTATTTGTCGCCTTATTTTTTATATAATTTTTAAAAATTCGCATTCCAACTTTTTTATCTTGTTGAATTTTTAACATTAAATTAAAAAATAATTTATTAAAGCCTGCGGATCAATTTATTGAGAATTTTTTTTACTATATTCCTTTATTATATTTTTAACTTTATTAAATACAGGCTTAAAACCTTCAAAATTGATTTTTGTTTGATTTGCTTTTATGACTTTTTCGGCAAAGATTGTTTTGCTATATTCTTGTTTCGTATCTATTTTATCTTTTCGACTGAATTTTTTCCCCTCAACATTAGTATCAAGTACCTCCTTATCAAATAAATCCTCAATTTCTTTACCATCTTCTTTAATGGCAAACATTATATGTAAATTGTGCGCAAAATGATAGTATTTATTAGTATCTAATTTTTGTTTTTGTTTTTTTTTGTCTGCTGTTTTATCATTGTTTAATTTGAGCTGTTCTTGTATTCTACTTTTTATTTTGCCCGTTGCTTTGTCATTATCTAATACTATTATGACCGGATATTTTTTCCCTTTTCCTTTAAAATGTTTAAAGCCGTCTTTATACATATTAATCAAAGATAATAACCCTGTAGTTCCTTCGGCTACATTCAATACTTCTTTAAAATTTTTTGATATATTTAAAAATTTAATTTTGAAATTAATACCTTTATCAGATTTTCCCATTAATTCCTTATACTCATTTTCTAACTGTTTTAAAGCGCATTTTAAATAAATAATATCTGTTTTACCTTCGCAGACTATTAAAGGTTTATCAATTGAGAAAAAATGCTTATAAAATAAAAATTTCCTATACAACGCCGTTATGGCAGTCGGTTTTTTATTTTCTATATAATGCGGCGATTTAACCTGATAAATAAAGCTTATAATGCCTTCTAATTGCTTTAATGTCCCTTCTTTTTCTGAATTTTTATCTATATAAAAATTATCGGATTTAAACAAGTTATGACACATAGCCCTTGCTTTTTTATAATATTCCTTTTTGACATTAATTTTTTTGTTTACAATTAACCCGGTTGCCATTTGACGCGAGGTTCTATATTGCATTGATGTTTTTTTTGCGTTTACTGAAAAACCCATCTTTTCTATTTCTTTAGTTAATGCTCTTCCTGCAACCCAATCACTTTCATTTTTTTTAATTGCAATTTTTTCGGGAAACTCTTTTTTATTAGTAGAAAAAGTTAAATCGTCTGCATATCTGGAATATGTGCATTTTGTTTTTTTTGCCAAATTAACCATTCTTATATCCAACAAATGCCCTATTAAATTTGAAATTATAGGAGAGCAAGGGCTTCCTTGAGGCAACGCATTATCATGACAAGCTATTTGCGCAATTACCGTTGCGACTTCGGGCTTTAAACTAAAATGATTATTTTTGATAAAAAAACCTATAACTCGTCCGAAATTTATTGACGGAAAAAAGTTTTGCAAATCAACATTAAATACATAGCGTCTGTTTTTATGCTTTTTTGCATTTGTGATAATTGAATGTTTTTTTCTGAAACCATGCGATAAAGATTTTGTTTTTTTATTCTTATTGCAAATTTCGTCAAAGCATTCGTTTAATAAATTTGCCAAACGCCTTTGAAGAAGTTTAAGTTTCTTAATAGGAGCTTGAATTTTACGTTTTTCGCCGTTTTTTTTAAAAATTTCAAATTGGTTATATTTATCTTCTTCCGGAATTTTATACAATATATATGAAATCGTTTTGGGTTGATAATTAAGAAGTTTAGCAAATTTGCTTAATGAAGTTGTTTTTTGCAATTTTTCCAATTTTGTCATTAGTTTTTACAACTTAAAGATTTAAGGATTTAAGACAAGAATAGATAAGCGGCTCATAGACACTCCTATGCGAGAAATGTAATATAACTATATTATAACATAACCAATAGCAACGAATGATTGTCAGGAAGTAACACAACCTGGCATTATTTCTTATATTGCGATGCGCAATAATAAATCTGACTATGAGCCATACTTTTTATATTAATTAAAAAACTAATTGTCAACATTATAAGTTGATCATTGCCATATACCCGTATTAAATCATCCGATACTTATCAAGCTCTTCTTTTTATTTTACGGATTTTATTAAAAACCGTTATAATTTTATCTAAAATCCGGTCATTTTTCAATAGAATATGTGAAAAGTTTTATATAATATTTTTTTTATTCTGTTTCCATAAAAACATTTTTTTAAAGCCTAATTTTTTTAATATTATCGGTATGTAATACTAATAAAGCCTTATTAAAGTCTTATTATGAAAGAATATATCCTTGACAATATAATTTGCTTCTTATTATAAGACGGCATGAATTTTTATTATTTTAACCAAAAGGATACAATAATGAGCCGGAAAAAAGAACAAAAGAACATCGGCGCCGTTATGGTTGCCGGCGGCGGAATCGTAGGAATGCAGTCCGCTCTTGATTTGGCGGATTCGGGTTTTTACGTTTATCTCGTGGAAAAATCATCTTCAATAGGCGGCTCTATGGCTCGTCTGGACAAGACTTTTCCCACCAACGACTGCGCAATGTGAGTTATCTCGCCTAAATTGGTCGAGGTCGGCCGACATCCTAATATAGAGTTAATAACTCTCGGCGAAATTTTAAAAGTTGAAGGAGAACCCGGAAACTTTACGGCTACAATTAAAAAAAAGCCGAGATATGTAGATGAAACAAAATGTATTGCATGCGGGGAATGCGTTAAAAAATGCCCCAAAAAAGTCCCTGATCCTTATAACGCGGGGCTTATAAAACGAAAAGCAATATATGTTCAATATGAACAGGCGGTTCCTTTAAAATATGCCATTGATCCGGAACACTGCTTAAAGCTTACCAAAGATAAATGCGGCAACTGCGAAAAGGAATGTCCCGCGGGGGCTATAGATTACGGACAAAAAGAGGAAATGCTTAAAATAAATATAGGCGCCGTAATAGTATCTTCCGGTTTTACCCCGTTTGATCCTTCCGAATATGATAATTATCAATATTCAAATCTTAAAAACGTAGTAACCGCTATGGAGTTCGAAAGGATATTGTCCGCATCCGGCCCTACACAAGGAGAGGTTCTCACCATAGGAAAAGAACCGAAGGAGCCGAAAAAAATAGCTTGGCTTCAATGCGTAGGCTCCAGAGATATAAATAGGGCTAAAAACGAATACTGCTCTTCGGTTTGCTGCATGTACGCGATAAAAGAATCTTTAATCGCAAAAGAGCATTTGGGAAAAGATTTCGAGCCTTCGATATTTTTTATGGATATACGAGCCCATGGAAAAGATTTTGAAAGATATTACGAAAGGGCAAAAAACGAAGGGGTAAGATTTATTCGATCCAGAGTTCATACTATCAGCGAAGATCCTCAAACCGAAATGCTTCGAATCGGATATTTAACCGAAAGCGGAGAGGTTAAAAAAGAGGATTTCGATATGATAGTTTTATCCGTAGGCATGACGCCGAACGCTTCGGTTCGTCAGATAGCGGATAGCATGGGAATTAAATTAAATAAATATAATTTCGTTAAAACAAAAGACTTAAGCCCCGTATCGACCTCAAGAGACGGAATATATACGGCGGGAGTAATACAAGGTTGCAAAGATATACCTCAATCCGTAGTGGAGGCGAGCGCCGCGGCATGTCAAGCCGGAATAAAACTTGCGGGCGCAAGAGGCGAGCTTGTAAAAGAGAAAAAGTTTCCGGTAGAAAATAGTATAAAAGATCAAAGCCCGCGTATAGGAATATTTGTATGCAACTGCGGGGCGAATATAGGCGGCATTGCGGACGTAAAAAGCATTGTGGAATACGCAAAAACCCTGCCTAACGTAGAGTATGTAACAGAGAATCTTTTTACATGTAGTCAGGATACCCAGACTAACATGAGCGAAATAATAAAAGAAAACAAATTAAACCGAATAGTCGTTGCGGCATGCACTCCGAGAACTCATGAACCCTTGTTTCAAGAAACCTTGCGTAATGCGGGATTAAATCCGTATCTTTTTGAAATGGCAAACATAAGAAATCAATGCACATGGGTTCATTCCAAAGAAAAGGAAAAGGCTACCGCAAAGGCAAAAGAGCTTGTAAAGATGGCGGCGGCAAGAGCGTCGCTTCTCGAGGCTATACCGGATATCTCAGTAGGGGTGAAAAACAAGGCAATGGTAGCCGGCGGCGGAGTCGCTGGCATTACAGCGGCTTTAAGCCTTGCTTCGCAAGGATTTTTTACGACTATAGCGGAAAAATCGGATAAACTCGGAGGAGCCGCAAAACATATTGCAAAAACCTCCAATCAAGAAGATGTTCAAACCTTTCTTTCGGATATAATCGAAAAAGCAAATAATCATCCTAACATCGAAGTTTTATTAAACGCCGAAATAACAGACGCTACCGGTTTTGTAGGTAATTTTGAAACAAACATTATCCATAACGGCGAGGAAAAAACCTTATCTCATGGCATAGGAATAATAGCTACCGGAGGCGAGGCTACGGATACGGATGAATACCTTTATGGAAAAGATCCGAGAGTAACCAAATGGAACGATTTTGAAAAAGCCTTTGAAAAAGCGGATAACCATAGAAATATAGTATTTATTCAATGCGTAGGCTCAAGAGACGAAAAAAGGCCTTATTGTTCAAGAGTTTGCTGCACTTCCTCGGTAATGAAGGCTATTGACGTAAAGAAAAAATCTCAGGATACCAACGTTTTTATTCTATACAGAGATATAAGAACCTACGGAGAAAAGGAGAAACTTTATAAAGAAGCGCGAGAAGCCGGAGTTGTCTTTATAAGATATAATTTGGACAACAAACCCGTAGTTACAAGCGAAAAAGAGTATCTTGAGGTTAAGGTTTTAGATCCTATATTGCAGACCAACCTATTAATAGAAGCCGATCTTATAAATCTGGCAACCGCAATTGAACCTTCGGATAATAAAAAGCTTGCGTCGGCATATAAACTTTCCGTAAACGAGGATAACTTCTTTATGGAGGCTCACGCAAAATTACGCCCCGTTGACTTTACCACAGATGGAATATTTGTATGCGGCAGCGCTCATTATCCTAAACCTATGGAAGAAAGCATAGCTCAGGCTATGGCGGCGGCAAGCAGGGCTACCACAATCCTATCCAAATCTTCAATAAAAATATCTCCGTTAGTATCTTTGGTAGATCGGGAAAAATGTATAGGATGCGGACTTTGCGTCGAGGTATGTTCCTTTGCGGCAATAATATTAGAAGATATCGAAGGAAAAGGATTAAGAGCTAAAAATATAGAAGCCTCTTGTAAAGGGTGCGGCTTATGCGCGGCAAGTTGTCCGCAAAAAGCCATAGACATGCTTCATTTTAAGGAAAAACAGATAGTCGCTTCAATACAAGCGGCGGCGTAAACTTAAAAATGAACGATATTTGGAATATTAACAGTTTAACATTATTTTTAATTTTTTTTATTCCCGGATTTATATCATTAAAGGTTTATGACCTTATTATTCCGGGTAAACCGAAAAATTTTGGCAACTCTCTCGGAGATGCCATAGCTTATAGTAGTATAAATTTTGTTTTATTATCATGGCTTATTGTTTTAATTCATTCTAATAATTTTTTTGACGAATATAAATTTTATTACTATTTATGTTTAATTATAATTTTTTTTATTGTCCCCGTTTTTTTGCCGTTGATATTTTTGATATTGATTGAATGGGAACCTGTTAGAAAGATCATATTATCTTTTAAAAGAATAGCATCATCTCGCATTTTGAAACCTTGGGATTGCGTGTTTAGTAAAATTGAAGCTTGCTGGGTTATAGTTCACTTAAGAGACGGCGAAAAAGTGGGGGGAATATATGATAAAAATGATAAAAAAGGCACAGAGTCCTTATCATCATCATATCCTGCGGACGAGCAGATATTTTTAGGGGAAGTTTGGAAGCTTGATAGTGAAGGAAGATTTATAGAACCTGTAGAACGCGGTAACGGAATGATTATAATGGGAAAAGATATTGTCGGGGTTGAATTTTTTAAAAATGAGGAGGAATAATAGAAATGGATAATAATTCATCAAAAAATACGGTTAGAAGATTTATTGATGTTTATCAAGCGACCGGTAAGGTTAATACTTCCACCCCCCCTAAAGGCGGTTCAGGAATGGCTCCTTCTGGAATAACGAAGCCCTTTGATAGAGATAATGCCGGCAGTAGTTCAAATAAACAAACCGGCGGACAAACTAATAATGACAAATAAATAAACGGAGTAAATTATGGCGGAGTTCGAGCCTAAAATATTAGCTTTTCTTTGCAACTGGTGCGCTTATGCGGGCGCCGATCTTGCGGGCGTTTCGCGTATGCAATATCCGTCCAACATAAGATCCGTAAGGGTTATGTGTTCCGGACGGGTTGATCCGGCTTTTATTATCCAAGCCTTTCAAAAAGGATGGGACGGCGTTCTTGTAGCAGGCTGACATATCGGCGATTGTCATTACCTGGAAGGTAATCTTTATGCCGAGAAAAAGATCAATTTAACAAAACAATTGCTTAAACTGACCGGAATTGAAGAAAAAAGGCTTCACTTACGTTGGCTATCGTCCGCAGAAGCCGCAAGATTTCAAAAAATAGTAATAGAAACAACAGACGCAATTAAAGAATGCGGTAAATTTGACGCTGATAAATTCAAATTGCAGCTTGACGCTGCGAGAATGACGGCAGACGACGAAAATATAAGATGGCTTACGGGAAAAGAGATGTCCATCACTACAAAAGGGGATATATACGGGCGAGATTGGAAAGTTGAAGATTATCAATCCGTTCTTTTTTCCATACTTCAAGGAGAATATGAAAAAAATCTTATATACCTTGCGGTAAAACAAAATCATACTTCCGTTAGAGAAATTAGCGAATTTACCGGATTAGACCTATTAAGAATCTCATATCTTATGTCCGATATGGAGAAAAAACAGAAAATAGAATTTACCGGAATGAAAGATAGAAAGCCTGTTTTTGCGGCTTTATAATAATAGTAAGAAAAGAGGAGTTTTATGGGCGAAAATCAGAAAAATATAAGCGGATCCGTTATGGTGGTAGGCGGAGGCATTGCAGGCATGCAAGCGTCTCTTGACCTTGCCAACTCGGATTACAAAGTTTATCTCGTTGAAAAGTCGCCTACAATAGGCGGATTAATGGCGCAGCTTGATAAAACATTTCCTACAAACGACTGTACAATGTGAGTTATCTCTCCGAAACTGGTCGAGGTCGGCCGGCATGCAAATATAGAGCTCATTACAAACAGCGAAGTAAAGGATGTTGAAGGAGAACCCGGAAATTTTACGGCTACTTTAATAAATAATCCTCGTTATATCGATCCGGTTAAATGCACCGGATGCGGAGAATGCGGCAAACACTGCCCCGTAAGCGCAATCAATACAATCAATAAAGGATTAGACGACAGAAGAGCTGCATACATCGAATATGCTCAGGCGGTACCCCTTGCTTACGCTATAGATGCCGACGCCTGCATAGGCTGCGGATTATGTCAAAACATGTGTATGGCGAAAGCTATTAACTACGAGGATAAAGTCCGCGAAAGCAAAATAAATATAGGCTCCGTTATACTTGCTCCGGGGAGTAAAGGATACGATCCGTCATCTTTGGATTATTTGGGTTACGGAAAATATCCTAATGTCGTTACAAGCGACGGGTTCGAAAGAATATTAAGCGCCGGAGGTCCGTATTACGGGCATATAATGCGTCCTTTAGACAGAGAGGAGCCGAAAAAAATAGCATGGCTTCAATGCGTAGGCTCAAGAGATACAAACCGAGCCTGCAACGGATACTGTTCCTCAGTATGCTGCATGTATGCGGTAAAAGAGGCTATGATAGCCAAAGAGCATATCAAAGGGGATTTGGACTGCGTAATCTTTAACATGGATTTAAGAACATTCGGCAAAGATTATGAAAAATATTTTTTAAGAGGAAGAGATAAAGAAAAAATACGCTTTGAAAAAGCCCGCGTTCATACGGTTACGGAAGAAGCCGAAACCGGAGATTTAAGCGTTCGTTTTGCGGATGAAAACGGAGAAATCAAGGAAGAAACCTTCTCTATGGTAGTTTTATCCGTAGGATTACAGGTTAAGCAAAGCGCGATTGATCTGGCTAAAAGACTCGATATTAATTTAAATAAATACAATTTTGCGACAACCGATCCTTTTGCTCCGGTATGCACGTCAAGACCAGGCTTTTATACATGCGGAGTTTTTCAGGGGCCAAAAGATATACCGGGCTCCGTTACCGAAGCAAGCGCCGCCGCCGGAGTCGCCGGAGGAAATATTGCCGAATCAAGAGGCAAAGATATTGAAACCGTTCAATTGCCGGATCAGGTTGACATATCATCCGAAGAGCCGAGAATTGGCGTCTTTGTATGCAACTGCGGAATAAACATAGGCGGAATAGTGGATGTTCCTGATGTTCAGAAATACGCTTCGACCCTGCCTAACGTAGTCTTTACCGATTCAAACCTTTTTACCTGTAGTCAAGATACTCAGGAAAAAATAAAAGAGAAAATAATAGAGCAAAAATTAAACAGAGTGGTAGTGGCGTCATGCAGCCCCAAAACCCATGAACCTATGTTTATGGAAACTTTGGAGGCTTGCGGACTAAACAGATACCTTTTTGAAATGGCAAACATAAGAAATCAAAACTCTTGGATACATTCCAAAGACGGCGATGCCGCCACCGAAAAAGCAAAAGACCTCGTCCGAATGGCGGTCGGAAGAGCCGCGACATTAAAGCCATTGGTTCAAAAAGTAATATCCGTAAACAGTCGAGCGCTTGTTATAGGCGGAGGAATAGCAGGAATTAATGCATCTTTGACCCTTGCAAAACAGGGCTTTGAAGTTGTGTTAATAGAAAAAGAAGCCGAGTGGGGAGGTTTTTCCCGAAAACTTCATCATACCATAGAAGGCGCGGATATACAGGCGTACATTGAAAAAATAATCGCCGATATAAAAGCCGAAGATAAAATCGAAATATTAACAAACGCTCAAGTTTCGGCTTTCGGAGGATATAAGGGAAACTTTGAAACCGAAATTACAATAGCCGGAGATTCGGAAGAGAAACGGGTTATAAAGCATGGAGTTATAATAGTCGCCACCGGAGCGGTAGAATATACCCCTAAAGAATACCTTTACGGAGAGGACGACAGAGTTATTACCCAAACTCAACTTAGCGATAAACTTGAAAAAGAAGGGGCTAAAAAACTTTCCGACGTTGTTATGATTCAATGCGTAGGCTCAAGAAATTCCGAAATGGAGGAATGCTCCAGAATATGCTGCCAAGCGGCGGTTAAAAATGCTCTTGAAATTAAAAAATCAAATCCTAACGCAATGGTATATATACTTTACAGAGATATAAGAACATACGGATTGCTTGAAGATTATTACAGAGAAGCAAGAGAAAAAGGGGTTATTTTTATAAGATTTAATCAAGAAAATCCGCCGGAGGTTAAATCTTCCGACAAAGGAATACTTGTAAAAGTAAAAGATCATGTGCTTAATCGGGATATTGAAATAACCGCGGATATTCTAACCTTAAGCGCGGGAATGAGAGCCGCCGATACGGACAATTTAAGCGGCATTATGAAATTAAATAGAAACCCCGAAGGATATTTTATAGAGGCGCATGTTAAACTAAGGCCCGTAGATATGCCGAGCGACGGAATATTTGTATGCGGAACGGCTCATGCGCCGAAATTAATTTCGGAAACAATATCTCAAGCGCAGGCGGCGGCGTCAAGAGCCGTTACATTCCTTGCAAAGCCTACGATAAAGCTTTCCGCTATAAACGCGAAAATCGATCCCGAATATTGCGTAAAATGCCTTACATGCGTTAGGTCTTGTCCTTTTGGGGTTCCTGTTTTTAATCTTGAGAAAAAAGTGGTTGAAATAGACGAGGCTATTTGTCATGGATGCGGAGTATGCACCGCAGTTTGTCCGCGGCAGACAATACAGCTCGGTTTTTATGAAGATAATCAAATAACAAGCAAAATAGATGCGTTACTTTCCGGAGGTGCTTAAATGGCTGATTTTAAACCTACGATTATAGCTTTTTGTTGCGAATATTGAGGGTATTCCGCTGCGGACCTGGCAGGTTCGATGAGACTTGAATATCCTTCTTATATAAAAATTATAAGAGTGCCATGCACCGGAAAAGTTGACGTTATGCATCTTTTGCGAGCTATTCAAAAAGGCGCGGATGGAGTTTATGCGGTGGGTTGTCTTGAAGGGTCGTGTCATTATAACGAAGGTAATTTTAGAGCCAAAGAACGCGTAAATCATGTGAAAAGACTACTGGAAGAGATCGGAATTGAAAGCGATAGAGTCAGAATGTATAACTTATCTTCGGGAGAAGGTCCTACTTTTGCGGCTTATGCAAAAGAGATGACCGAAAACATCCTATCCCTTGGGCCAAACCCATTAAAGAAAAATATAAAATAAAAGACGGAGAACATGATGTCAGAAGTAATTAAGTTAGGCGGAAACAAAAAAAGCCACATTATAGATAAGGTAAAAGAGATACTTCCGGAAGGCGGAAATCTTAATCTTTGCCTTACCTGCGGAGCCTGCTCTTCCGGCTGTCCCGCTACAGGCTTGGAAGGAATGGATCCGAGAAAGTTGTTAAGAATGGCGGCTTTGGGAATGGACGAAGAAATATTAAAATCGGATTGGCCTTGGATGTGCACAATGTGCCAGCGCTGCATATATGTATGTCCTATGAAAATAGACATACCCCAGTTAGTATTTAACATCCGAGCTATGAGACCGAGAGAGGAAAGACCCAAAGGACTAATAGGATCGTGCGACATGGCGCTTAGAAACGAAAGTTGTAGCGCAATGGGAACAAGCCCCGAAGATTTTAAATTTGTGGTTGAAGACGTTCTTGAAGAATATCAGGAGGCTCAACCGGAATTTGCGGACATGAAAGCTCCCATAGATAAAGAAGGAGCGGAATTTTTCTTAAACCAAAATTCAAGAGAGCCGGTAACCGAGCCGGACGAAATGGTTCCTTTATGGAAAATACTCCATCTCGCCGGAGCCAACTGGACATATGGCAGCAAAGGATGGGGCGGAGAAAATTACTGCATGTTTATGGCGGATAACGAAAGTTGGGAGAAGTTAGTCCAAATAAAAGCGAAACATACGGATGATCTTAAATGTAAGACATACCTTAATACGGAATGAGGGCACGTAACATTTGCAGTCCGGGCAGGACTGAAAAAATTTAATATAAAACATAATTTTGAAGTTAAAAACATCTACGAATATTATGCAAAATGGATCCGAGAAGGAAGATTAAAACCGAATTCCGATTGGAATAAAGATTTAAAAATAAAATTTACCTTGCAAGACCCTTGCCAGATAGTTAGAAAAAGCTTCGGAGATTCCATTGCCGAAGATCTTCGATTTGCGGTAAAAGCGGTTGTAGGAGAAGAGAATTTTATTGATATGCAGCCCAACAAATCCAACAACTATTGCTGCGGCGGCGGCGGCGGATTTTTACAATCCGGTTTTAAAGAGGAAAGACTTACTTACGGAAAAGTCAAAGACGACCAAATCCAAGAGACCGGAGCCGCTTATTGCATAGCCGCATGCCATAACTGCCATGCTCAAATACACGAATTAAGCGAACACTACAAAGGGCATTACGGAGTGGTTCATTTTTGGACGCTTCTTTGTCTTTCACTCGGAATATTAGGACCTAACGAAAGAGCATACTTAAAAGACAATCTTACACAGGTTGCGGTTTTCCATCCGGAAACCGAA
>JAFDMD010000142.1 GCA_019306185.1 Deltaproteobacteria bacterium | reverse complement strand
TATCCCTAAACTTCGACCATTTCTCATTATTGAGCATTAGTCGAACCATCGCAATCTCGTTATTATTTTTATATGTAAAAAAAAATAATTTACAAAATCGCGATGGTATTTCAAACTGTTATTCCGAAAATGTCAACAGACCCTAATTTCGCCGCATAACAAAACAATTTGTTCGGGTGAAAAACAAAAAAAATTTTAACGCTGAAAATATCTATAATTAAAATCAGACAATAAAATGATTCATTTTAGCGGATAACAAAGTGATTTGGTCGGTTGCAAGGCGAAAAAATTTTTTAACCGGAGGAATACTTATAGTATTTCGAGGATTAAAAAAAAATTTCAACGCCGCAAACGGGCAAATCACTTTGTTATCCGCCAAAATTTTAAATAGAGGAAAAAATTATGCTAATCTCTATCAACCCTGAAACGCCGCAAGAAAGGCTTATAAAAAAAGCCGCGCAAACATTAAAAGAAGGCGGCATTATAGCCTATCCTACAGATACAAATTACGGCATAGGCTGCGATATAATGAATAAAAAAGCAATCGAAAAAATATACGGCTTAAAGCAAAGAAACAAATATAAACCTTTTAGCTTTATATGCTCCGGTCTTACCAATATAAGCAAATATGCAAAAGTAACCAATTATGCCTATAAAACAATGAAAAGACTTTTGCCCGGACCATATACCTTTGTTCTTGAAGGCTCGCGCCTTGTTCCTAAAATAATGCTTACAAAACGAAAAACCGCCGGCATAAGAGTGCCGAAACATAACATATGTATCGCTTTGGTAAAAGAGCTTGGCAATCCTATAATTTCAACCACCGCAAAAACAGGAGAAGGAGAGCCGCTTATCAATCCCTCTTTGATAAACGATTATTTTAAACATAGAATAGATATGGTTATAGACGGAGGTCCCGTAAGAATGACGCCTTCAAGCGTTATTTCCTTAATAAAAGACGAGCCGGAAGTAATAAGGGAAGGAGAAGGCGATGTTTCCATATTCAGATAACAGGGCTATAGCAGAAATAAGCCTTGAGAATTTGCTTTTTAATTTCCGTTCCCTTAAAAAACAGGCAAAAGGGGCGAATATTATACCGGTTATCAAGGCGAACGCCTACGGACACGGAGCGGTTGCCGTTGCAAAAACTCTTATAAAAGAAAAGGTTAAACTTTTTGCCGTAGCATCTTTTGATGAGGCTATGGAATTAAAAGAAAACGGTATAAACTCCTCTGTTCTTATATTAGGATCGGTTTTTCCAAACAAAATTCAAGATGCGGCAAAAGCCGGTTTTAAAATAACCGTATCCTCTTATGAAGAGCTTTTAATACTTAAAAAAACCGCCTTAAAAACTCCGGCTTTTATTCATGTAAAAATCGATACCGGAATGGGAAGAAGAGGAATCTTTCCAAAGGATATTCCCGCTTTTTTTGACGATTTTAAAAACTGTTCAAACTGCGTATTAGAAGGAATATACAGCCATTTTGCCACAGCCGATACGCCGAACAATTACGCCGATTTGCAGCTTGAAAAATTTAACGAGCTTATTTTATCATTATATAAAAAAGGTATAAAACCAAAAATTGTTCATATGGCAAACAGCGGCGCAATACTTAATCTGCCCCAAAGCTATTTTAAAGCGGTAAGACCGGGCATATCTTTATACGGACATTATCCCGCTTCAAACTCTTTAAAGCCTATCGAGCTTAAACAGGTTATGAGTTTAAAAAGCTATGTAGAGCAGGTTAGAAAAATTCCGGCAGGCTATTCCGTAAGCTACGGCAGAAAATGGATAAGCAAAAAAGAAACCTCAATTGCCGTAATTTCCGCGGGATACGCGGACGGAGTAGATAGAAGGCTTACCAATAAAGGAAAAACGCTTATAAAAGGCAAAAAATATCCGATTGTAGGAACTGTTACTATGGATTATATAATGGCGGACATAGGACACGACCCTATATTTGCCGGAGACGAAGTTGTAATATGGGGAAGCTATAGAAACAACGGCATAGAACTTTTAGGTTTGTCGGAACAAATTGATACTATTCCGTACGAGCTAACCTGCGGAGTTTCCAAAAGAGTAAAGCGGGTTTATATATGAAAACCGATAATTTTATAACGGTTGACGCCGTATGTTACGAAAACGGAAAAAAAAGCGTAGTATCGCAAAATCTGATAAAAGAAAAACCCCTTGTAATAGAGGCGGGCAAATTTCACGCCAATATTATAAGAACCCCGGAAGACGATATTGTTTTTGCGGCAGGCGTCTGTTTTATGCAAAAGATTATCGAAACGCCCGATCAAATCGTATCCGCAAATTTTTATTCAAACGCCGAATCGGATAAAGCAATTATTAAATTTTCGGAAGCTTGGAATGAAAATGAATATAAATTTGTAGATCTTAAAACGAATTTTAAAATAAGCGTAGATAACGCCAAAAAATGCGTTATAAAGCTTCGTAGCGCTCAAGCGCTTCATAATAAAACCGGAAGCGCTCATGCAACAATGTTTTTTGACGATAAACTTAACCCTATTGCCTTTGCCGAAGACGTAGGACGACATAACGCCTTTGACAAAGCAATAGGCAAAGTTTTTATGGAAAAAAATCTTAACAAAGCGGCTATTGCGGCTCTTTCATGCAGAATTAATTCCGAAATGATAAATAAAGCAATCAGAGCGGGCATTCCTATTATAATAGGATACGGCAAACCGACTTCAAAAGCGGTTAGTATATCCTTAAGCTCCGGTATAAGCGTAGCTTGGATGGGTAAAAAAGGAGGTTTTTTTATATTTACAGGCAAAAATAGATTTATATCCGAAACGTTATCAGATTAAAAGATTAAGCGGATTTATTAATTATAAACGGAGATTCTTCTATCTAAAAATATTTTAAACGCAAAAAACAAATGATTATACAAAATAATTAAAGAATTTCTCGCTTTGCTTGACAAAACATGCTTCTTATTTTTATCGAATTATTTTGATGGAAGTTGTTTTTGTTTCTCCTGTCAACGAACAAAGAGAGGAAAAATCCCTTAATTTTTCTCCATATCTTCGTTGTTCCCTGTTTCCTCATCGACAAGAGAGTATTATTCCCCTTGACATCCGAATCAAAAACAAGATACTTTTTATAAAACTTTTGGACCGAAAAGCGGGGGGATAAAATGTTAATGTTGAAAAAGTTCCGTCTCAAATATCTCAGCCTATTATTACTATTCTTTTTTTGGAATATATGTTCGGCTGCCGAACCCGCGCAAAAAAACATATCCCTTATACAAGCCGTTAGTTTAACAATTAAAAACCAGCCTAATATAAAAATTCAAGAACAGGAAGTCGAAATAAAAAAAGGGGCGCTGCAATCTGCAACAGGCGAATTCGATACAACCGTAGGCGCTTTTATCGGCGCGGAACATAAAGAGTCAACCTTATTCTGCAAACGAAAAAATAAAAGGAATTATAGAAGAATTAAAAACCGACACTACAACCTACGGAGTAAATTTAAATAAAAAACTTCGCAGCGGCGTTAAAATAGAGCCTCAATTAGACGTTACTTATACGGATTCTTCCACGTCTCCGATTAATCGATACCAACCCTACAAGCATCGGGCGTATTAACTTTACAATAACCGTTCCTTTATTAAAAGGAAAAGGGGGAAAAGTTACAACCGCAACCGAAACCGCCGTAAAAAAAGAGTACGAGGCTTCTGTTTTACAGCTTCGTCATAAAACGTCCGAATATATTTTAAATACCGTTTCCGCGTACTGGGAATATCTTGCAAGTTATAAAATACTTAAAAAAAAAAAGAGACGGAAAAAAACGCAAAGCGGTTAGTTGTAAATACCCAAAAGCTTATTGCCGCAGATAAAAGCCCCGAATCCGATCTTGAGCAAATAGCGGCTAATTCGGAAGATAAAACAGCCGATAAAATAAATGCCCGACAATACTTTTTTGAAGCAAAACAAAAATTAGGAATAGCGCTTGGCATCTCTTTTGAAAAAATCAAACAACTGCCTTTGCCGTCCCATAATTTTTCTATCCCGCAAAAAAACAACATATTAGGCTACAATAAAATATTTGAAAAAATTATAAAACAGGCATTAAAAAACCGAGCCGATCTTTTATCTGCAAAAAAACGGGAACAAGCAGCCGAAATTCTATTTGAAGCTTCAAAAAATAACCTTTTGCCGCAAGTAGATTTAAAACTTAACGCCGGATACGAAGGGCTAAGCGAAAACGGCAATTATGCGGACACATTCTCCGCTTTGCAAGATAATGTTGCGGGGATAGACTGTTCCGCTCTTTTAAATTATGAAATTCCTGTTCCAAACAACACCGCAAAAGGAATACTATCTCAAAAAAAAGCCGCTTATAATCAAAGCGTAATTTCAAAAAAAGAGATTGAAAGACAAATACGCTCCAACGTCATTACCGCATTATCCGATCTTAACAACGCCAAGCTATCTCTTGTTAAATCGAAAAAAGCGGTTCTATTTTATAAAAAAGCCGTAAAAAACGAAGAAAATAAACTTATTATGGGAATTTCTACAATATTCGATTTAATCTCCATAGAAGACAAATTAATAAATTCGGCGCTTAAAGTAATATCTTCGGAACTTAAACTAAACAAGGCGTTGGTATATCTTCGTTTTGAAACAGGCAGCCTTATTTTAAACAAACAAAATTATGATTCTATAGGCATTGAAGAATTAACTACAATTCCTTTTGTAAATTAAAGGAGGCAGCGCTTATGATTGTAACGGACTTTTAAACATGTCTTTATAATTTTATTTTAAAAAACTTTTTAAAAAATTACTTGGAGGTAATAAAATGGAAAAACTTATGATTAATAATTATGGCATTGAAGAATTAACCGCTGATGAAATGAAAGAAACCGACGGCGGCATTTTGTTAGCTATTATATTAACAGCAGCTTTAATTTTAGCATCTAACAATGCTTATTAAAATTTAACTATTAAATAAAATAATTATTAGGGTCTGTTGACATTTTCGGAATAACAGTTTGAAATACCATCGCGATTTTGTAGATTATTTTTTTTTACATATAAAAATAATAACGAGATTGCGATGGTTCGACTAATGTTCAATAATGAGAAATGGTCGAAGTTTAGGGATATAATGACAAAAAACAAAATATATAACAAGCCTAATCTTCGATTAATGGTAGAAGGGATTTTATATAGAATGCGCACAGGCT
>JAFDMD010000141.1 GCA_019306185.1 Deltaproteobacteria bacterium | reverse complement strand
TATAAATATAGACATCTTGTGGAAAATATTTTTGCAAGGCTGAAACATTTCCGAGCTATAGCGACAAGATATGATAAATTGAAACGTAATTTCAAGGCTATGCTCGCTTTGGCTACCTTTATGAATTGTCAACAGACCCTAGTCATTTTTTTTGTTTTTCACCCGAACAAATTACTTTGTTATTCGGCAAAATTATCTAAAACATTAAAAGCCGTTTTATTTATTCCTTGCCCCCGTTTATTTTCTATTCAAACTTTTTTGCGATTAAATAATTTTATTTATATAAATTCTATGTTAATAAAATATAAAGATTTTTAAAATTAACAAAAAAACTTAATAAAATCAAAAGGAATATTATGAAAATAATAGAGCCGTTTTATGAGATACTTTTTATTCAAAGTAAGGGGCAGCTTCTTGCGAATATAGAAAAAGCGGGGCGCACCTGTTATAAATCGGAAGATAAGATTACTGCAGATTCCGCGGAAAGTTTTGTTAAGACGATTTTAAAGTCCGGGCATCACAGCGTTATAGAGCATGCAAATATTTCGGTTCGGTTTATATGCGATAGAGGGGTTACTCATGAGCTTGTCCGGCATAGACTCGCCGCATATAGTCAGGAAAGCACAAGGTATGCAAATTATTCCAAAGATAAATTCGGAAACGAAATAACCGTTATACGCCCTTGTTTTTGGAAGGAAGATTCGGAAAAGTTTGCCGTTTGGAAGCGGGCTATGGAACAGGCGGAACAGGCTTATATGGAGCTTTTAAGTTCGGGAGCGCGTCTGGAAGAGGCAAGAAGCGTTTTGCCGAACAGTTTAAAAACCGAAATAGTTATGACTTGCAATTTAAGGGAATGGAGACATGTAATAAACTTAAGATGCTCTAAAGCCGCGCATCCGCAGATACGACAAATTATGCTTCCGCTTCTTTTCGATTTTTATAAAACCTTGCCCGCGGTATTTGAAGATTTGTATAAAGCTTATAAGCCTTCATATAAAATTTAATAAGTCTTTTTTGTATTATTGATTATAGGACAAATCCCGTTGATATTTGTCTGCTTTTTTATTATTATCTTTTATTGCGTCTAAATATTAGATGTGGACGCTTTTTTAGAATATGCAAGAAGAATATGAAAAATTAATATATTATTATTGTCTGTTCGTTCATGTTCGCTTTTCCATTCATAAGGAAGTTTTTTGATTATGTTTACGTTTTTTTGTTCGGATTTCAAATTAAGCCGGTCTTTTTTTTGATATATTGCTTTTTGAATTTTTTCTTTCCAAACGGATAAAGAATCGCTTTGGACATATCCTATCATTCCGGCTTCGCCGTATCTTTCTCCGTATCTGCCGTCAATAAAACGTTCCATTCCGTCTTTGCCGATATATACCCCTGCCGCATGGTTGGATGATCTGTTAAGTCTTTTTGCTTCAAGTATATATTCGGGGCGCCCTCTCATTACGGTTTTCTCAATTATAATATCCGGTTTGAGTCTGTTTTTACCCCTATATCCTTGTTTGTTTTGCGGGTTATCCTCTTTGACGACATATCCGGAACACCATCTCGGCGACTCTCTGTTGTTATATTTTTGTTCTATACCTTCTGTTATATATCCCGTAATATCCGTTTCTTCGTTATTATCGGAAGTTATTTTAGATAACGAGAAACTATAATCTTCGGCTATAAGAATATGAACATGTTCTCGAAAACTCTCCGAAAAAACGCCGAAATATGTTGAATCCGGCTTATTTTGTTTTATGGAATTCATTTGACGGAATGGCGTCTCCTATTATTTCCCCCGCATCAATTTTAGCCTGAGTTTTTGTCCAATTAATTAATGTGGGAAGTTTATATATATATACCGTTGGTCCGGCATAAAGTCGGAGCCCTTTTTGAATATATACCGATTGGTTTATAGGTATTTTAAGATTATCTTTTATTTCCGCAAATAATTTTTCAATGGTAAGATTACATTCCTTTATATCAACGGATGTAACCTTTTTGCTTTTATTAACCTGAACAACGCATTCTATAAGCTCTTTCGATTTATTTATAGCTACTTTATTATAAGATTTACCCATAACATAATCGTCGAGTTCCTCTCTTAATTCCAAAGCATAATCTTTTAATTCTTTATTACTCGGTTTTCGTTCCGGTATTTTAATAGAGGAGTTATCCAAAGGAAGTTTCGTTTTAATAAAATCTTTTATAGCTGCCCTTATATCTTCCGGAATTTCAAATATTGAGAATATATTATTATCTATTTTTTTTCTTAATTCAGCCTTAAGCTTGGATTTTATATCTTTTCTCTCTTTTTCTGTAATATCCGATGGCAAATCAAATTGATTTTTTTGAGATGTATTTCCGGCAAGCTTCTTTTTATTTTTCCAAACCTTTTTGATTATTTGTAAAAGTTCGTCCCGCTCGGTTTTAACAATTTTTTTATATAGATCGGATAATTTTTTTATCTGTTTAGGGGTAAAATTCGGGATTCTGATTTTGCCCCTCTGTTTTTTTGAAATCGATTTTGCGCGCTTAAATATCCCCCATTGCTCCGAATTAAAAAACAGATAATACAAAACGATTCCGGAATTAAGAAAAAGGCAAAGCGCACGTAACGCATCCTCATCCTTTTTTTCTCCTGCAATGCCGATATTTCCTCCGGGTAAAATAAAGTCAATATCGGAAAATATAATATATTTCCATCCGTTAGATAAAACTATATGAGGGGCTTTTATAACGTTAAGTCCGGTTTCTCCTCAGCGCTTTCGTATGTAACAATTTTTTTCGGTTATAATATCTTTTTTAAAAACAGTCTCTTCGTCAAGCGAAAAATATAATAAGGATTTATTCATTAATTTGGCGTCAAGTTTTTTATACCCGATTAGCTCTTTTTTAAGAATCGGCTTATATTTAGATTCTTTATTTTTATCTTGTAGTTCGATAGAGCGTCCGCAATGCCAATTGTTTTTCTTTATAAATTCATCCAAAGATAATGGAAACAGATGTTCGATACGTTCAAGATTTCTTTTATCAAGATATGTCCCCCATAAAGCTAATTTCCAAAAAGAGGTTTTTCCTTTTTCCGCTTCATCAGCGGATACCTCTTTAATTTCATTTTCGTTTATTATAATTGTCCAAGATATTTTATTTGCTTTAAAAAGTTGATTAATCCTAAAAGGTCCGTAATGTAAAATATTGCGCTTATATTTGTTTTCCGAATTTTTACGGTAAATAATAGTAGCCGGAGACAAGCCGGATTTAAAAATTGTTTTTATATTTCCGAAATTAGCTACTCTTAAAACTTCGTTTGCGGAAAAGAATTTTTTTCTGTAATCTTTTGCCGTTGAATTAACAAGGCTTGTAACAGGCATAACAAGCCCTATTATGCCGTTATCTTCTAATAAATCTGCTACTAACCAACTAAAAGCTTCTGCTGTCTGATAATTTTCTACGGGCATATCTTTTTTATTATTTTCCATCCATGAATATATAGATTTATTTTTTTGCTTTTTTTTATCTTGGTTTAATCTAATCCATGGCGGATTTCCGGCAATCCAATCGAATTTCAAACCTTTTTCCCAAAAATTTGTTTCGGATTCTTCGGCGTTTATATCAAAAAAATCCGCATTGAAAATTCGGAAATTGTGTAATGCCGGAAAACGAAAATTTAAACTTTCCAAATCTCGCGGGTCAAGATAATTAAGCATAGTAAGAAGCAGGCTAAACTCCGTTATAAAACATGCCTCCGTTTCTTTTTCTACGCCGTAAACGCTTTGTTCTAATATCTTTTTTAATTCGTTAAATTTTAATTCTCTTTTAAGGCTGTTTATTTTTTTTTCAATCAGCCTTTTATAAATAAGAACAAGAAAAATACCGGAACCGCAAGCCGGATCTAAAATTTTCATACCTGTTTCAAGCGGTTTTTCACTCTCCATTTCGCTAATCATATAATTTGCCAAAAATTCCGGCGTATAAACCGCCCCTTTGGTTTTTTTTCCCGAAATAAACTGTTCGTAAATCGAAGATAAAGTTTCTATAGGGATATGCTCGAAATCGTATATATCAAAAAGAGGCAGTTGTTTATTTTGTAAATTCTTTCCTTTAAATACTCTTGCTATTAATTTTATATGCTCCTCTTTTATATTTGAATTATCAAAGTCTATGGGAAAAATTTTACCGTTAAGCTTTTTCTCTAAAGCCTTTATAAGAGATTTAAAACCGGCAAGATTGGCGTTTATATCAAAAACTTTGCCCGGATTTATGCCTTGTTTTTGTATCCATGTATCAGTAAGAATTTTTCTGCCTCTCAAATATTTTAAATAAATATATTTTCCTATCAACGCGTGAGATACTTTTTTATCCAACCCGTTTTCTTTGGTTAAAATTTTATCCAACTCTTCCAAATTTTCAAGCAGTCGTTTATCAACCCTTTTTTCTACGTCGATTTTTTTTGCATAGTCTCGCTTCCAAACATATCCCGCATTTATAAAATCAGCTTTAAAATTAATCAGCAATCTATTTAAATCTTTAAGTCTTGTTATTTCATCTAATAACCCGTTCTTTTTTTTAGAATAATCAAATCCGGTATAAACAAGTATTTTTGTAGGGATATTAATAATTAAAAAAGGAGATTGTCCGATATTCCAAACTTTTTTATGGATAACATTGGCTTCGGATTCATCGGGCGCCTTCGTTATATAAACGGCGGGGTTAGGTTTGGATATTTTATTTTGAGAGGTAGTTTCAAAAAAATAGATACCCTTAATTTCCGCATTATGAGCGTTTCTAAGCAACGGAGCAATTTCCGGATCAGTTTCCGAAAGATAAGAAGCCGTTTTCTTATAATATTGGGAAGTATTGTAATCAAGTTTATTTAAAAGCCCAGCAAAAGTTATCATCCTTATTTATTTCCATAGCAAATTTTTATTTTATTCGGTTTGTAATTTTAGACAAATTATTATAATAATTTAGCAAGTCGATTTTTATTAGGGTCTGTTGACATTTTCGGAATAACAGTTTGAAATACCATCGCAATTTTGTAAATTATTTTTTTTTACATATAAAAATAATAACGAGATTGCGATGGTTCGACTAATGCTCAATAATGAGAGATGGTTGAAGTTTAGGGATATAATGACAAAAAATAAAATATATGCCAAGCCTAATCTTCGATTAATGGTAGAAGGGATTTTATATAGAATGCGCACAGGCTGCCCATGGAGAGA
>JAFDMD010000140.1 GCA_019306185.1 Deltaproteobacteria bacterium | reverse complement strand
GATCAGGTTGAAGAAATAGACGAATTGATTGTAGAGTTTAACGAGCGGATTGGGCTTTAATTTTAATTTTGGCGGATAACTTCGTAGTTTATCCGTTTGCGGCGTTGAAAAAAAAATTTAATCCTCGAAATATTAAATATATTACTGCGGTTAAATTTTTTTTTCGCCTTGCAAACGAACAAACTACTTTGTTATCCGTCCAAAATACCGTTTATATTTCATCTCCCTTTTTCAAGAGAAAAGTCGCTTATAAAATTTTTTAAGCCATCAGACGTTGGATATTTTAATAGTGATTTTTTAGACGATGGTTTTTCTTCCGCTTGAATTTAATTCTACTATGCCCGAGTTTGTTTCATAGACAATAAGAGCCGCTACGCAAATAAACTTCGGACATATCCTTTCTTAAGCATTCTTTATGGCATACTTTTACAATCAATTTATAGTAATCAGGCTATATATCGCAAGTTCTATGTTAGTTCTTTAATTTTTTTTTGCAACCGGCTTTGCGTAAGCGTTTTTAAGACTTGTTTTTCCTGCTCAATAGAAATCGGCAGAGGTTTCCAATCAATATTTTTATGAAATTCCGACAATGTTATTTCTTTGTTATTATATGGTTTATTGATTTTAATATTAATATCCGAAAGCGGGGAAAGCCTGTAGTCGTTTGGATTGCCAAAGAATATAACGGGTATCCCCATAGCAATACAAGGCAGAGCGCAGTGTAATCTGGTTGTAATTATTAGATTAGCTTCATCTCTATAGGTCGCAAGTAGTTTTTTTGCCATTAACATTCTTATTTTATGTCCGTAAATAGAATGAGCGCTATGGGTAATTTTAATCGCTTGTTTACTCAAGGATTCCGGAATGGGAATATGTCCAGCGTCAACTATAAAAACTTTTCCTTTTTTAGGTTCTATTTCTCTTTTAGGAAAGGTTAAAGTTAAGCATCTGGTATAGAAAGATTTAATTCCTTTGGCTGCAAGAAGTTTCATTGTGTCTTTATCTCTGCAACCGATTGGTTCGTTTTGTTTAAAATATTTGACGCCGTTAGGGAGCAAAAAATATTTCGTGGAGTTATTAGAATTTGTAATATGGAAACCTATAAAAATAGGCGCTATAGAAGCGGATGGCGGAAAAGATGTGGTAGGATAATCGGAAAACCAGCCGTTCATAATGAGAATGTGTTTTTGTTTTTTTTTAACGCGCGTAAGAGTTTCTCTGTTTAATTACGAATCTACGCGAGGCAAAAATTGCTCTGTCGCCAAGCTTTGTATCTCATCGCCAAGATTATATGAATGATCGTATTTAAGAATTGCAAATTTTATCATTTTTATCCTCTATTATTTGAAGAGTTAATTATTGGACAAATATCAAATTTGCCATATTATTGTTAATAACAATTAAATAATAGCTTTAAATAATAGCTACGGCTCTTGTAGGCGAGCCGTCCGCGTTCTCAAATTTTAAAGGAAAACAGCAAAAAATAAAATGACTGTTAATCAGCTTTTTAAGATTGCAAAGATTTTCTATAAGAATGATATTCTTTTTTAAAAAAACATTATGTACCGGCAGAGCGTTAGCGTCAATAGCGTCAAAAGAATATGCGTCAATACCTATTCCTTTTAATGAAAAATCTCCAAGAAATTGTGCGGCATCTTTTGAAAATACCGGATAAGGATCAAAATATTTTGCGGTTTTCCAAAATTTTGCTCTTCCTGTATATAAAAGAAGGAAATCGCTTTTTTTAATATCATCCTTAAAAGAGATTAAATTTTCGATTTCGATTAAGTTATTTTTAACGTTAGATACGTCAATACAAAAAGAATCTCCCATAAAATAATCAAGTCCTAATTTATCTAATGATTTGCCGTCTTTTAGAACATGATAAGGCGCGTCTATATGGGTTCCGTTATGAGAGTATAACAATATTTTTGTTTCGTTAAAGCCCTCCTTTTCAATTGTATGGGCAAGAGATATTTCGGGAGAAACGCCTTGTTGGAATGTCGATATATCGGATGATAAGGTTCGGCTTAAATCAATTATTTTAAAAGATGCGTCCGTTATTTTATGTTTCATATTTTTTTTAATCGACTATTTATAAGTTTTTTTGCCGCGCTCGTTAAAATGACAAGGCAACATCAAAAGCAAGTCAAAAAAGTTTTATACCGATTATATTTATAACATACTTTCCGGCATAAGAACCGCTACCACTTTCCCTTTGGCGCAAATTTTTCCTTTGGCGGATACCGTCTCGCTTACTATTACTTTACGCTCCGTAATCTCTTCTATTTTCCCTCTTATTTCAAGCGGCGTTCCAATTGGAGTCGGTTTTAAAAAATCTACATGCAAAGATCCGGTTACAAACCTTAAAGCCGGTTTTGTATCCATGTTCCGCCCCTCTTTTTTATACATTGCAGCGGCGGCTGTTCCGGTTCCATGGCAGTCTATAAGAGAGGCTATCAAACCGCCGTAAACATAGCCTTTCATCGCGGTATGATAAGTTTTAGGATTAAAAACCGCGCAAGTTTCTTCGCCGTCCCAATAGCTTTTAATCTGCAAGCCATGCTCGTTATCTTTTCCGCAGCCGTAGCAATGGCTTACTTCGTCCGGGTAATAATCTTGAAACGCTTTTTTATCCATAATAATAGTTTCCTTTTTATGTTTTTATAATTTTTTTTTAATGTTTTGCTTCCGCGGGCGTTAATATTAACCTAACATTCTAATTTAATTAGAGATTAAATATTTATACAAAAGTAGTATTGCATAACCCGTAAGCGCTTTCAAGCGGAAATAAAAAAAATGAAAAATATATAGAAATTTAATTTGGTTTAGGGTAAAAGATTTTTGACGAAAATAGAAACGAGAATGGATGCGGAAAAATATCCGCTGTTAAAAATGCTTTTAAATAAATTATGCAATAAAAAATAGCATATTAATTAATATTGTAAATAAAAAAGGAAAAATATCAGATGGAGCAGTTAGATAAAATAGCTCAAGAGGCGATTTCGCTTGCAAAATTATGGCAAAATCGCGCAAACGAGCTTCTTACAAAAGAGGAAAAGGCAATACAAAATCAGATGTTAAGCCTTCTTACAAATTCTACGGATAAAGCGGCGCTTATAAAGATGATAGATCAAAGCTTTAGATCGCATAATGCGGCAAGAGTTGCGGATCAGATAAATAATATTTTAAAAACCTACGGAACCCCTGATTTTTTTTCAAGAGTGGAAAAACTGTTAGTCCAGATGTTTTTGGGCTTTGGAAGATATTTTCCGCGTTTTACCATACCTAAAATGATAGAGAAAATGCGAGAGTCGAGCAGCAGAGCGATTATACCCGGAGAAAAGGATAAGTTGTATGCGCATTTGGCAAAAAGAAAAGAGCAGGATATACGGATGAATATTAATCATCTCGGCGAAGCGGTGCTTGGAGAAGAGGAGGCGAAAAAGCGCCTTGTCATTTATACGGCGGATATGAAAGACCCCGCGGTAGAATATATATCGGTAAAAATTTCAACCATATATTCTCAAATTTCTTCTCTTGCGTTTGACCATAGCGTAAAGGTTTTAAAAGAAAGACTTAGCAGGCTTTATAAGGTTGCTATGAATAATTTTTTTGTCCGAAAAGACGGAACAAAGGTTCGTAAATTTGTTAATTTGGATATGGAGGAATACCGAGACCTTGATATTACGGTAGAAGCCTTTATACAGACGCTTAATCAAGAAGAGCTTAAAGGATATTGCGCCGGAATTGTTTTGCAGGCATATTTACCGGAGTCTTATTCCATTCAGAAACAGCTTACCGAATGGGCAAAAAAACGGGTAGCGAACGGAGGAGCGCCTATTAAGATTAGGATAGTAAAAGGGGCTAACATGGAGATGGAACAGACGGAATCTTCTATTAACAACTGGGCGCTTGCGACTTATGATAATAAACAGGATGTCGATGCAAATTATAAAAAAATGGTTATTTACGGAATGGTTCCGGAAAATATTAAGGCGGTTAATCTCGGCATAGCTTCTCATAACTTATTTGAACTTGCTTACGCTTATAAGATAGGCATGTATAACGGGGTTAGCGAATACTTTTATTTTGAGATGCTCGAGGGCATGGCAGATCATGTAAGAAGATCTCTTTCGGAAAGCGCGAAAGATATGCTTCTTTACGCTCCGGTTGCAGATGAAGCCGAATTTATTAACGCCATAGGTTATCTTATACGAAGGCTTGACGAGAACACTTCCGAAGAGAATTTTTTACGCTATTCGCCAAACTTAAAGGTTGATTCCGAAGAGTGGAAATTTTTGGAAAAAGGTTTTTTAGCTTCCTGTTCTATATTGGAAAAGGTATCGGATACTTCTAACAGAATTCAGGATAGAAGCGCCGAAACTTATGAGCATTGCGGAACCTATTACGAAAAATCGTTTAAAAACGAAGCGGACACCGATTTTTCTCTAACCTGCAACAGAAAATGGGCGGAGACTATCCGTAATAATTGGAAAAAAAGCGCTGATGACGCTCCGGCGGAAATACCTTTGTCAATAGCGGGAAAGGATATTTACGAAGATAGGAAGATTAAAAAAGTAAACGACTTTTGCAGACTTAAAGAAAATATTACGGTTGCAAATTACAGGTACGCAAATGAAGAGGATATTAAGCTAACGGTTAAAATCGCAAAACAGGACCCTGACGGATGGAGAAAAAAAGGATTAAAGGATAGACATAAGATTTTATCCGAAGTCGCTAAAAATATTCGACGTTCCAGAAACAGACTTATAGGCGCGGCAGCCGCAAATACCGGCAAAATTTTTACCGAGGCGGATATAGAGGTTTCCGAAGCTATAGATTTTATAGAATATTATCCTCATTCTCTTTACGCTTTTGATAATCGTCATAATCTTGAGCCTTCCGGCAAAGGCGTCGGTTTGGTAATATCTCCTTGGAATTTTCCGATAGCGATTCCATGCGGCGGGATATCCGCAAGCCTTGCGGCGGGCAATACGGTAATATTTAAGCCCGCATCTGCGGCGGTATATGCGGCTTGGGAGCTTTGCAAATGTTTTTGGGACGCCGGAATCAGTAAAAATACTTTGCAATTTATTCCCTGCTCCGGCGCTTCCGTAGGCGAAAAGCTTACTTTAAATCCGGATGTAGATTTTATAATATTAACCGGAGGCACGGATACGGGGCTTTCTATACTTTCAAAAAGACCGAATGTTTATCTTGCGGCGGAAACCGGCGGTAAAAACGCTACTATTGTAACGGCTATGTCCGATAGGGATCAGGTTATTAAAAACGTAATATCGTCCGCATTCGGCAATGCGGGGCAGAAATGTTCGGCAACGTCTTTATTGATACTTGAAGAGGAGGTATATAAGGACGAAAACTTTAAGAAGCAGCTTGTAGATGCGGCAAAAAGTTTTTCTACCGGTTCCGCTTGGAAATTTAGGAATAAGATGAGCAGGCTTATAGCGCATCCTTCGGGAGATTTAAAGAGGGCGTTAACGACTCTTGAACCAGGAGAAACATGGGCTTTAAAGCCGGAAACATTAGAGGATAACCCTTATTTATGGTCTCCAGGAATTAAATGGGACGTTTCCTCCGGATCATATACCCATACCACCGAATTTTTCGGACCTCTTTTGGGAGTTATGCGGGCAAAGAACTTGCGCCATGCCATAGATTTGGCAAATCAAACCGGATACGGTTTAACCTCCGGGCTTGAAAGTCTTGATAAAAGAGAGCAAGAGATATGGAAAGATAATATCTGCGCGGGCAATCTTTATATAAATAGAGGCGCTACCGGAGCGATTGTTTTACGCCAGCCTTTCGGGGGTATGAAAAAATCGGCTTTGGGAGCAGGGATAAAAGCGGGAGGACCTAATTACTGCGTCCAGTTTACAAATATAGAGGAGACGCCGTATCCTTTAACGGATGCAATAAAGAAGGAGAATTATCTATTAAGATTAACCTCGGAATGGGACAAAAAGATATTATCCGGCAAGTTGAAAAATTACGCTTCCGATATTAGAAAGGTAAGTCGCGCGGTAAAAAGCTACATTTATAATGCGGAACGGGAGTTTTATTGCGAAAAGGATTATTTCCATTTGCGCGGGCAAGATAATATAGTCCGATATTTGCCGTTAAAAAATATATTAATAAGGATTGATAAGGCTGATTCCTTGTTTGAAATTTTGGCTATGGCGGCGGCGGCAAAAATTGCGGGCGCTTCTCCGATATTAAGTCTGCCGAGCGATCTTGACAACGAAGCGGTTGGATTTTTGAAATCGGAAGACGGCAAGGCGTTTTTAAAGGGCATAACCGTTAAAACCGAAACGGACGAAGATATTTTAAAATATATTCCGGATCAGATTGAGCGTATCAGATACGCCTCTTTTGACAGGGTTCCGAATGCGGTATTTAAAAAGGCGGCGGAAACCGGATTTTATATAGCAAGAGCTAACGTTATGTGCGAAGGAAGGGTAGAGCTTATTAATTATTTTAAGGAGCAGGCTATATGCGATACTTATCATAGGAGGTATGGGAATTTGGGGGAGCGTTCTTTTGTTTAAATTCCGCCGTATGACTTTATAGTTTATTCGTTTGCGGCGTTGAAAAAATTTTTAATCATAAAAAATAATGATTAAATTTGTCTCGAAATGACAGGGGAAATTTAATATAAGTTATTTTGCTTGTCATTTCGACGAGCAAAGCGAGGAGAAATCCCTTAATAAAAAGCGATAAATAATAGATTGATTTTTTATATCTTTTGTTAAACTTTAACTTCAGGTATCAGCAAAGACTAATTCACAATTTTGGGGCATATCCAGCGTAAGTTCGGATATGCCCTTATTGTTTTATATGCTGTTAAAACAGGCTAATACTTTTTTATATATTCCAATCTATAAAATCAAATTAATACCTCGTAAAATTTTTACTACGCCCCGCTATACTTTTATTTGATTTTTATCTTCAAATCTGATTTATAAAACTGCAAATCGTAAAAAAGAGATTGTAAATAGAGGAAGAATTATGAAGCAAAACCGGACGAACTCTTATGATAAAGATATGTTGAAAGAGTATGATTTCAGCAAAGGCATAAGAGGCAAGTATGTCAATAGATTCAAAGAGGGCGGCGAGGTTATAATTCTTGACCCTGATGTTGCGGAAATTTTTAGCGATTCCGCCTCCGTTAATAACGCGCTTCGCAGTATAGCGCATATCGTTCGTAATCAAGTGAAAAAGCAAGATGTCGCTTATAAAAACGGTTTTTAAGCTAAAGTGTCTTATAACGTTTTAAATACAAATAAATAAAGAGTAACGAATGGACGGTAAGGATATAAAATCATTTAAAGATAGCTTGAGAGGTAAAAAGGAAAGGGTTTAAGAAACCTATCTTTCTTATCAAGATATAATAACGAAATTCAGAATCTTGTCAATAATAGTACCCAAAAATTTAAGTGTCGTAGCGAAGAATGGTTAAAAAAAGCAAAGGAAATCTTTAAATATGATACAGAAAAAGATTGGCAATTTTTATGTAGCGCTATGGATTTGGTTGGAGATACATATTATGCAATTAAAGATTTTTTAAAATTCGGATACGATAGTCCGATAAAATATGATAAATTAGGCTATGACAATTTAGGCGAAAAACTTTTAAGGTTATATGGGGTATTAAATGCTGTATATTTACAACAGTCTGCAATATTGAATCTTTATACGATATTTAAATTAGATAATTCTAAAGAGTTTAAAAAAAAAATATATGAGTTAAAGATTCTTAAAATTAGGCATATGATCGCTGCTCATAGTATGAATTGTTTAGATGAAAACAGGGAAAAATACTCGTATGTAATATCTCAAGTTGACCTTTGTGATTATAATTTAGATTACATGAATAATCATACGAATGAAAATGTAACGGTTAACTTATTAGACCTTATTGATGAGTATCTTAATTTAATGATTAATACGATGGATAAAATATTTGAAAAGATGATTGGAACTATTTATAAAACAGCGCCAGATAAGAAGAGAGAACTTTATGAAAAATTAGAAGAGTTGCGATTGGAAAAAGATGAGAAAATTTTTAATGCGCGTAGCGGAGAAGTTCATATCCGTTACATATCTGGCAATATAAAAAACGGAGGAACAAAATATGCGTAAGGCAGTAATAGTAAGCGCGGCAAGAACCGCTTTGGGAAGCTTTGGCGGATCTTTTTCAAATACCGGAGCTACGGATTTGGGAGCGG
>JAFDMD010000139.1 GCA_019306185.1 Deltaproteobacteria bacterium | reverse complement strand
CGGCTGATTCTTTATGATGACTTTGGAATGGGCGGATTTTTTGCCGGGAGTAAAGCTCATTTCCGCATTGTTGGAGGCAAGCCTGTTGAATTGTTCTACGCCTTGTTCTATATCGTAAAGGCGTAATTTTTTCCCTTTTAAAAAAGGGAAAGCCGTAAAGATTTTTAATTTGTCTTTAATACTTTGTTCGCTGTTGTCCATTTTTATTTCTTCTATAATGCCTTCCATTATCAAAAGTTTTAACGCTCCGTTTTTAAAATTTTGATTAGGAAGTATTCCAACTCTTGCGGTAGGATATCCGGACTTTAAATAAAAAGCTTCGATCTTTTTTATTAAAGCGTTTATATCCTTTATTGTAAGTCTTTTATTGATATAGCCGGATATAAGTTTTGCTTTTTGCCTTTTGTTTATTATTGTTGCATTTTCAAAGATTATTTCGGTAATAAAAAAATCGGGAGATTTTTCGGAAATGTTGCCTTCGGAAGCGTTTTTATCGGAGGTTTTTTTATCTTCTATAAGCTTATCAAGCTCTTTTAACAATTCCTGCTCTTTTTTTTGCCGCTCTAATATGTTTTGCTCTTTTTCGTGCATGCGATGCATCTTTTCATGAGATTTTATTATTGTTTCCTGATCAGGTTCAATGCCGGAACATATTGAAGCGGTTAGACAAAAGAATACAAAGAAGGTAAAGGCATAATTAAAATATTTTCTCATAATTTCCTCATGCAATAAAATTGAGCAATTTTTTTTGATCGGTAGAAGTTCGGAGTAACTATAAATTGAAATTGCGGGGTTTTTTTTAAAGGTATATCGGAATTTACGGCAAAATTAATAAGAAAACAAGGTTTAAGCGGGGGGGTGAATTTAGATGCATGATAAATATCAAATGCCGTATTTCTTAAAAGAATATACTCTTTGTTAAGATTATTGTCAAGAAAATAGTAAACCGATATTGAAAATATAAATAAAGTAAAAAAAAATTTTAAAATTAAGCGGGATAAAACAGGGCGATAAAAGCTTTAATATAAAGGTAAATAGTCGATGCCCCAAAACCTGCATTTTAAACGCAAACGGTTTTGGGCTACTTGAAGCTTGGCAGGTTGGGTAGAATGAAACACAACCTGACATAACTTTGAAAAACGGCTGTTCTGTTGGGTTTGTTATTACTTCCTCGCTTTTTATTAAGGGATTTCTCCCCTTCGGGTTGAAATGACAAGAAAAAATTCCTGCCTGTCATTCCGAGCGAAGCGAGGAATCCCTTTATTATTGACTTCCGCCTTTACCCTTTAACCTTTTGTACGAATTTAATCATTATTTTTTATGATTAAAAAGTATAATAATTACAATATGTATTATGCTTTTTTAGTATCGACTATTTTAGCGGGCATTTTTTAGCTATTATTTCGATTAGCGATACGAAAAGTATCGCTTAATTAAATTAGAAATAGAGGAAACGCCTATAGCGAAAAATCATGATAAAAATTTGGCTGTATAGCAAATTAAGAAGTTATGCAGCCGAATTTTTAAATTATTGACAATAAGTCTTATGTGGCATACAAGCCTTTTGCGTCGGGAAGTGGCTCAGCCTGGTAGAGCACAGCGTTCGGGACGCTGGGGCCGCCGGTTCAAATCCGGCCTTCCCGACCAATAAAATCAGACGGTTATCTATTTTACAATTTTGTTTTTTGATAACTGCTTTAATCCGACATTGTCCGGCATAATTTATTTTGCTCTTTGAGCGGTTAAACGCCGGTTATTTTTTAACTATTTTTTTGTTCCCGATGAAATTTTAGGGCCCGATGCAATTGCTCCGCGAGGAGTATCTTTATTAAATTCTATGAACACGCCTCTTACCCCTTTGAATTCTTTTACATTATAGTTCTTTTTTTCTCTTGATTTTGTTATTCGATGATGAATTGTGTTTCTGTGAGCTTTTTCAATTTTTGCAAAGCTATCTTTACTAATATAAACTTTGTCTTCTTTTGAATTTAAAAGCGCAGACAAAAGCTGTTCCGGGCTGTTTGTTTCTACGATTATGTTTAAATATTCCATTTTCATCTTTTTACCTTTGTATAAAATTTTAAAAATTAAAAAATTTCCAATCTAATACCCCATAAAACTGCCTATCTGAAAAACCGCGGTTGCAAGGGTAAAAGCGAGAATCGTATTAAAGATCATCGAAAACGCTCCCCATTTCCAAGAGCCGGTTTCTTTTACTATACATACCACAGTAACAAAACAGGGAGCGTAAAAAATAGTAAATATAATAAAAGCCGCGGCTACAAGAGGAGACCAGTCTTTTGAGCCGGATAAGGTATCCGAAAGGCTTTTATGCTCGTTGGAATTCGCCTCGCCCAAAGAATAGGCGGTGCCGAGAGTCGAAATAATAACCTCTTTTGCCGCAAATCCGCCTACCAAAGCTATATTCATTTTCCAGTCAAAACCGGCGGCTTTAGTAACGCTTTCAATAGCGGTTCCTATTTTTCCGGCAATAGATTTCTTTAATCCTAACGAGGCTTCTTCGTAATCGATTGCTTCTATTTTTTGACGAACATATTCCGCATTTGTTTCTTGAGAGGCAAAAACCGCTTCTCTTTTTTGCTCGAAAACCGCTTTGTCGCCGCCGGAAAGACGCGGGAATGTCATCAACGCCCATAGTAAAATCGAAATCAGTAATATAACCGTGCCGGCTTTTTTTATATACTGCCAAGTTCTTTCCCATGTATGAATGGCAAGCCCTTTAAACGTGGGAAACCTATAAGGAGGAAGTTCCATAACAAAAGGGGTCGCTTCCCCTTTTATTATGGAACTTCTTAAAAATTTTGCAATTATAAGAGCTCCAAGCCAAGAAATAAGGGTTATAACAACCATTACGTTTGTTTGATGTTTATTGAAAAAGGTTACGGCAAGCAAAGAAAATATCGGCAGTTTTGCTCCGCAGCTCATAAAAGGAACAGTAAGAATTGTAGCAAGACGCTCTCGCCTTGATTTTAAGGTGCGGCTTGCCATAACTCCGGGAACCGCGCATCCGCCGGCTATTCCGCCGGAAAGTATAAAAGCCAAAGCGGAGCTTCCGTGCAGACCGAACATCCTAAATATTCTATCCACCATAAAAGCGACTCTTGCAAGATATCCGGAATCCTCTATAAGAGATATTCCCAAAAACATTAGCATAATAAGAGGAACAAAGCTTATAACTCCTCCTACGCCGTCTATAATTCCGGATATAATAAGCGATTTTAAAAGTCCGTCCTCCATAGCGGAACCTACGGAAGCTCCTATTATGTCAAAAAACTTTTGGAACCATTCTACAGGCATTTCGCTAAACGAAAATGTAAATTTATAAAGCGTCGTAAGAACGGCTATCATAAATATAGGACCTAAGAACCGATTTGTAAGCAACCTATCTATTTTATCCGATAAATAAAGCTTATCTAAATTCCCGTCTTTTTTTACCGCTCCCTGTTTTACCACGGAGTTGATATACCCATACCGATGATCCGCTATAACCGCTTCCGGATATGTATCCGCCGTCTTTTTTAAATGTAAGCTTACCTTTTCTACAATCTTTTTTATATCCGAAGAGGCGGACAAATCAACCGCGTCTCCCGCCGCCATTACCTGTTCTTCATGCTCCGAATATTTTAAAGCCGTCCATCTTGCAGGGTATATATCGGTTAATAGTTTTTTGGAAATTATTATCCGCTCAATCTCGATAAGAGCGTTATCAATATCATCTCCGTAAGATATTTTTAATCCGGTCTGATCTTTTGGTCCGGATACAAGTTGATAAACCGCGTCCGTCAACTCTTTTTTCCCTTTTCCTTCTCTTGCTACGGTTTCGACTATAGGAACGTTTAAAAGAGCGGATAATTTATCGGTATCAATCTCGATTCCTCTGTTTTTTGCAATATCCATCATATTTAAAGCGCAACAAATCGGTATTCCGAGTTCCAAAAGTTGAACCGTAAGATAAAGATTACGCTCTAAATTAGAAGCGTCTATTATATTGATAACAGCTTTTGGTTTTTCATTTGTTAAAAAATTTCTCGCCACAATTTCCTCTTCGGAATAAGCGGCAATAGAATATGTGCCGGGAAGGTCCACTATATGAAGAGTATAATTTTTCCCTATATATTCCCCTTCCTTTTTTTCTACGGTAATGCCCGGGTAATTTCCTACATGCTGGCGCGAGCCTGTAAGCTCGTTAAAAAGAGTGGTTTTTCCGGCATTAGGGTTGCCAGCGAGAGCAATCGTCTGTTTTTCCATATTTTTAATATACCGCCTTTTCTATAGTAAGTTGTATGTTCGATTTTTTTAATGCTATTTTTATATAAACAAATCTTCTTTTGTTAATTTCGATGCAGGATAAAATTTTTATCCGCGTTTAACCCAAACAAAATAAAACAGGTTTATGTAAAAAACAATATAGTTTTAAATGCGGCTTTGTAAATATAAAATCGCAATTTATTTTTTATCGGTTCCGTAACAATTATATATAGCCGAATTATTATAATTTGATTGGGAAAAATTATCATCGGCATTTGGATATAAAATCAAATAAATTGAAAGCGCTTAACAAAGGCGGCAAATGAGATAGGACAAAAATAATTCGGGGATTTCTCCCTTCGATCGAAATGACAAATTCAAAATTGGTTTCTGTTGTTTTAACATAAGTTGTTTTTGCTTGTCATTTCGACGAGCAAAGCGAAGAGAAATCTCTTAATAAAAAGCGATAAAGTAATAATAAAGCGATAAATAATAGATATTGGCAAAACAGTTTAAGTTTAAAATGCAGGTTTTTTAGCATCGACTAAATAGGGGGGCTTTAAGTTTATTTTTATTGATGGTTTTCACTATACAATAAACGGTCAACCGCCCCAACGTTTATAAATCGAATGGAGTTGAGACGGCTGAACTGAAATGGGTTATTAGAAAATTATTTGCCGCCTTTTGACGGCGCATTACCGCGATCGCCGCCTGACTTCTTGCCTGTTGAGCTCGGCCAATTTCCTCCCGGTCCTTTATGGTTGGAATATCCTTTTCCGCCGCTCTTGCTGCCGCAACCGCCGCCTTTACTGCCACATTTTCCTTTACTCATAATATTCTCCTTGTAGTTCGAAAAATTGATAAAAAGAGCATTAATTGTCGGTTTCAATTTATGTCATTAATAAAAAATAAGTATTAGGGTCTGTTGACATTTTCGGAATAACAGCTTGAAATACCATCGCAATCTTGTAAGTTATTTTTTTTTACATATAAAAATAATAACGAGATTGCGATGGTTCGACTAATG
>JAFDMD010000138.1 GCA_019306185.1 Deltaproteobacteria bacterium | reverse complement strand
AGAATGATTATAAAAAAACATTATAAAAGGATGATTAATTTTGCGCGAATAGCAAAGTAATTTTTTTGTTTGCAAGGCAATTTTTTTTTAACCGCAGTAATATATGTAGTATTTCGAGGATTAAAAAAAATCAACGCCGCAAACAGACAAATTACAAAGCTATACGCTCAAAATTAAATATGATAAAATGGCACATATTGTATGCGTAGTAAATCAAAAAGGCGGAGTGGGCAAAACCACTACCGCAGTCAATATTGCGGCTGCTCTTGCAGTTAAAAGAATTAAAACCCTTATTGTAGATTGCGATCCTCAGGCAAACGCCACAACAGGCTTGGGCATAGATAAAAAAACTCTTAAAAAAACTCTTTACAATCTGCTTATAGAAAATAATGACCCGGAAGATGCAATTTGTGATACCGAAATAGATACCCTTAAAATAATCCCTTCTAAAATGGAGCTGATAGGTTTTGAAATAGAGATGTTAAATAGTCCGAATCGATCCGACTATTTAAAAAATGTATTAAAAAGCATTGATTATATGTTTGATTATATAGTGATAGATTGTCCGCCCTCTTTAAATCTGCTTACGGTAAACGCTATGACTGCGGCAGATTCTTTATTAATTCCGATACAAAGCGAATTTTATGCTTTGGAAGGTTTAAGTCAATTATTGGAAACCGTAAAAAGAATAAAGTCAAAGCTTAATCCTAATTTAATGATACTCGGCATATTATTGACAATGTTTGATAAAAGAACAAATTTATCGCGTCAGGCGCTTGAAGAGGCGGAAAAATATTTTAGCCATTTAATTTTTAAAACCAAAATACCAAGAAACGTCAGTTTGGCGGAAGCTCCGAGTTTCGGGCAAACTATTATCACTTACGCTCCGGCTTCCATAGGAGCGCAAAGTTATTCTGCGCTTGCAGATGAAATATTGAATAAAAAAAGGTAAAAAATGCCAGTTGCAAAAAAATCCAAAAAAAGGGCGCTCGGCAGGGGATTAGATTCTCTTTTGCCGGCTGGAGATACTTTAAGTAAAAACTTTTTTGAATGCGATATAGATATTATATCTCCGAACCATTATCAGCCGAGATTGCATTTTCCCGAAGAGTCTATAGAAGAGCTTGCGAATTCAATAAGGAAACAGGGAATTATCCAACCTCTTACGGTAAGAAAAATAGAAAACGGCTACGAGCTTGCCGCGGGAGAAAGAAGATTGCGCGCCGCTCATAGGGCGGGCTTAAAAAAGGTTCCTGTAATAGTAAGAGATTTTTCCAATTCCGAAATGTTAGAAATTTCCATAGTGGAGAATATACAGCGAGAAAATTTAAATCCTATGGAGGAGGCGGATGCATATCACAGGCTTATGGAAGAATTTAATCTTACTCAAGAGGAAGCCGCAAGCAAAGTAGGGAGAAGCAGACCGGCGGTTGCAAATACTTTGCGTTTAAGACATCTTTCGGATCAGATAAAACAGGATATAAAAACAGGGATTCTAAGCGCCGGGCATGCAAGGGCTATACTTAGCATAGATTCCAAAATAAAACAGAACGAGATAGCAAGATTTATAATTGCAAAAAAACTTTCCGTTCGCCAAGCCGAAGATTTAATAAAAAGAATAAAAAATAAAAAAGATGATGATAATAGAGGCGGAAAAAACGCGGAGCAGATATATTTTACGGATTTGTCGCAAAGTTTATCCAACAAATTCGGAACAAAGGTGAAAATAGTCAAAAAAGGGAAAAAAGGAAGGGTTGAGATTGATTTTTACGGAGACGAAGATTTGGATAGGATTATAAATTTTTTACAATAAAGATAGAAAAAATAGTCGTAATTTTTTTATTATATTAATTGATGAGGGGGATAATATGTTTCAAAATAATATTGAAATAAATAAATTTAAAAAAATTAACATTAATGACCCTTTTTTAATTCCTTAAAAGACAGTTATCAAGAGTTTGAAGATTGGTTTGCGAAGAAATCGAACGAAGAAGCTTATTTGATGAAAGATGACGAAGGTTTTATACAAGCGTTTCTTTATATTAAAAAAGAAAAAGGGGAAATTAGCGATGTAGAACCCCTATTACCTAAAGATCAATATTTAAAAGTAGGGACTTTTAAGATAAACCCTCATGGCGCTAAACTGGGCGAAAGATTTATTAAAAAAATATTCGACAATGCTTTATCTAAAGGAATTAAGAAGATATATGTTACAATATTTCCCGAGCATAAAGAATTAATTCGTTTATTGAAAAATTTCGGCTTTGAAAAATACGGTCAAAAAAAGACAAAAAACGGAGTCGAAGACGTATTATTAAAACGCATTGGCGAAATATCAAATAAAGTTGAACTTGACTATCCAATTATAAATCTTAATAGAAAGCAGTATTTGATTGGCGTATATCCTAAATACCATACGCGTTTATTTCCGGATTCCATACTACATAATGAAAATGCAAGGATAATAGATGATGTCCCTCATACTAATAGTATACAGAAGATATATATATGCAGAATGAGGAATGTAGAATGTTTAACACGGGGCGACGCATTGGTTATTTATAGAACAAAAGATAAAGATTCGGCATGGTATCGCTCTGTTGCCACTTCGTTATGCGTAGTGCAGGAAGTGAAAAACAAGCACGCATTTAACTCTCTTGATGACTTCCTTAAATACTGTTTACCTCTCAGCGTTTTTTCCGAACAAGAACTTAAAGAATATTATAAAACATGGGATAAGCTTATTACCATTAAAATGACTTATAATGCGGCGTTGCATAATCGTATCATCATGAAGCGGCTTTTGTTGAGGAAGTCGGGCTTAATAGAAGCGATTATTGGGGTTTTAGGAGTATTACGGAAGATCAGTTTAGAAACATCGCAAAGCTTGGAGGCGTAGATGAAAGTTTTATTGTCAATTAAACCGGAATTTGTTGATAAGATATTTTCCGGAGAAAAATTTTATGAATATCGTAAAGCCATATATAATAAAAGAGATATAAAGAAAATTTTGATATATTCTACAAAGCCGGTCGGTATGATTGTAGGAGAATTTTATGTGGAAGATATCATAGAAGAACATCCTGATACAATATGGGAAAGGACAAAAGAATACTCCGGCGTTAAAAAAAAATTTTATGATAATTATTTCAAAGGACGAAAAAAGGGTTATGCGATAAAAATCGGAGAAAAAAAAATTTATAAAAACCCGATAAATCCTTATGACACATTCAATTCATTTACGCCTCCTCAATCATTTTTATATCTTTCGGATAAAAAATATTCGGCAAACAGCATATTATTAGAAAAATTGGCGGTTTAAAATTATGAAAAAAATTTGCGTAATAGACGGACAAGGCGGCGGCATAGGCGCCGCTGTTATAAAAAGAATAAAAGAGAAACTGGGCGAACGTATCGAGATTATAGCTTTGGGAACAAATGCCATAGCCACTGCAAACATGTTAAAATCTCAGGCTAATAAAGGGGCGTCCGGCGAAAATGCTATAATCAGAACCGTTTTAAGCGCAGATATTATAATAGGCTCCATAAGCGTAGTTTTGCCGCATGGAATGATGGGGGAAGTAACTCCGAAAATGGCGGAAGCGGTTGCTTGCAGCGGAGCAAAAAAGATTTTAATTCCCCTTTTAAAAGAGGATATTATTATAGCCGGAAGCGAGTATGCGCCGCTTCCTCATCTTATAGAAGAAATAATTGAAAAGCATCTTTAATTTTTGCAAGAAACAATAATTAAGGGATTTTGCGCCGCGCTCGAAACGACGGGATTTTTTTTTGTCTGTTATTTTAACACAAGTTATTTTTGCTTATCATTTCAACGAGTAAAGCGAGGAAAAATCCCTTAATAAAAAGCGATAAATAATAGATATTGGCAAAACCGTTTACGCATTAAAATGCAAATTTTTCAGTATCTACTAATTAAGGGTGTCCTCGCTTTGTTTGACAAAGCGGGCTACTTTGCCGAGATAGGCTAATCTCTTAATTGCCGGGACTTTGAATTTATCGGATTAAAAAAATATTCGGATTTTTAAAATATAAACATAGTCAACTATAGTTATTAAATTTTGTCGGATAACAAAGAGGCTTATTTAAGTTTAAGAGGGATAAAAATTTTTATCCAACGCCGATCGAACAACTCAATAGGTTATCCGCCGAAATTTTTATCGATAATAAAAACGGTTTTTTAATAGTCCGTTTTTATTTTGTTATTTAAAACCGATAAAATAAGGAGGCAACTTATGGAAAGACGCAAATTTATAAAAAAGACCGCTTTAACCGCGGCAGCGGCAGCCGCAGCCGCAGGCATAGGACTTATCGGCTGTAAGGAGGAGGAAAAAAAGGAGGAGACGCCGGCCCCGGAAGTTATTACAAAAAAAAATTATAAATGGAAAATGGCTACTACATGGCCTCCTAATCTTCCTATTTTTCAGACAGGCTGCGAAAGGTTTGCAAAAAGAGTCGAAGAGCTTACCGAAGGCAGGTTAGTAATAGAAGTATTTGCGGGCGGCGAGCTTATTCCTCCTTTGGGGGTATTTGACGCTGTTTCTCAGGGAACCATACAAGCGGGCGGAGGCGCCGCTTATTACTGGGCGGGCAAGCTTCCCGCGGCTCAATGGTTTACGTCGGTTCCTTTTGGTTTAAACGCTCAGGGTATAAACGCTTGGTTTTACGGAGGAGACGGGCTTAAATTATGGGAAGAGTCTTATGCGCCTTTTAATATTATTCCAAGACCGCTTGGAAATTCCGGCGTTCAGATGGGCGGCTGGTTCAGAAAAAAGATGGAGAAGATTGAAGATTACAACGGATTAAAGATGCGCATACCCGGTCTTGGAGGCAAGGTAATTGCAAAAGCTGGAGGCACGGTTGTTCTTTTGCCGGGAAGCGAAATATTTACCTCTTTGGAAAGAGGCGTAATAGACGCTACCGAATGGGTTGGACCTTTGCATGATTTAAGAATGGGCTTTTATAAAGCCGCGCCATACTATTATTATCCGGGATGGCATGAGCCCGGAACATGTTTGGAAGTAATGTTTAATAAAAAAGCTTACGAGGAGCTACCTGCGGATATCAAAGCTATTATAGACGCTGTGGCGATGGAGACAAATTTATGGAGCTTGAGTAATTTTGAAGCGGAAAACGGAACGGCTCTTGAAACTTTGATTTCCGAACATGGAAGAAGAGGCTGATAAGGATGCTTTGGCAAGAAAGGTTCATGATAATTTTAAAAAGTTTAAGGCAAAAGTCGGAGGTTGGGGAACCGTTTCCGAAAGATCCTATTATGATGATATAGCGGATAAATACTCTTTATAAAAAATTAATTTTAACGCATGGAGGTTATTATTTTATAGCTTCCATGCGTTTTTTTTAATTAGATAAGCCAATAAAGATAATAAGAGATGATTATAAAGTTTTGAGCCGCTCAAGGTTTTTTGCTTTGCCGAAAATAACAGGCTTTTTATTTTTACCGTTTGTTTGTTATGTTGGCGGATATTTTGTATTTATTATTTGGGCAAACAAAAACAACGCTTGGCGAAGAACCAACGGGGAAATAATTAAGGAGTTTCTTGCTTCGCTATAAATGACAAATTTTTTATTCCGGAGAATATTTTTCGCCCTGTTCTTTGGACAAATGTTATTTTTGCTTGTCATTTCGAACGAGCAAAGCGAGGAGAAATCCCTTAATTAAGCGCTTATAACAATATAACGAGATAAAATATTAAAAAATTTATTTTGCGGATTAAAATTTGAGTATAAGGCAGAAAACGGATAAACTACGAAGTTGCAAGTTAGAATGTAACCGGCGTAATTTTTGTTATTAAAAGAATAATCATAAAGAAGGATGGTTTATAAAAGCCGGAGACGTTCAAGTGTTTTTGCTCCGCTTTTTACTTGCCTGTTGGGATTTTTAACGGCATTTTACTAACAACGCAAAACTTGTTAAAAATTGTTTCCCAACCTGCAAGAGCCGCTTTGCAAAAAAACTTTGAACGTCTCTTGCTCCGCAGGTAAGCGCCGGAAAGTTTTAAGGGGTTATTCTCTTTGCTTGATAAGACGGGTTTTTAAATTAAGGGATTTTTTCCTTTGGCCTAAAGGACAGGCCAAGATTGCTTTCTGTTATTTTTGCTTGTCATTTCGAACGAGCAAAGCGAGGAGAAATCCCTTAATTAAGCGCTTATAAAAATATAATTTTAAGAAGCGTTGCAATGCAGCTTCTTTATTTTGCAATTAACCATATCTAATATTGAAAGACGGATTAACATGGAAAGCTTAAAGATAAAAAATTTTTTAACTATTAAAGAGGCGGATTTTGAGGTTAAAAGAATAAACATTATTGTGGGACCTCA
>JAFDMD010000137.1 GCA_019306185.1 Deltaproteobacteria bacterium | reverse complement strand
TATCCCTAAACTTCGACCATTTCTCATTATTGAGCATTAGTCGAACCATCGCAATCTCGTTATTATTTTTATATGTAAAAAAAAATAATTTACAAGATTGCGATGGTATTTCAAACTGTTATTCCGAAAATGTCAACAGACCCTAATATAAAACAGAGGTATCAGATAACCGCAAAAAATTATCACAGCCGCTACATCGTTCCATGCTGGCGTCTTTTTTCCTGCCTGCCTTAAATTTGGTCGTTGAAAATTTTTTTAATCTTCAAATCAGGTTATCTGTTTTTGCGGTTAAAAATCTATTAAAATCAAATTATTATTCAATATAAAGCAATAAAGTTTTGAGCATTTGTTCATAATTTTTTCAATATGCCTTGACTCTTTAATTTTTTGGATTATGAAACGGTTATGTTGATAAAAAGAGGACGACCTCTTTATGAATAAAAATGTATCTTTTAAAAAGGAGAGTTTAATGTTTAAAATAGTCGCTCGCAAAGAGATGGCGGAAGGAACCGTAATTCTAAATGAAATAGAAGCTCCTTTAATAGCCAAAAAAGCTTTACCCGGACAGTTTGTAATTTTAAAGGCGAATGAAGACGGAGAACGCATCCCGCTTACAATTGCCAATGCCGATTCTGAAAAAGGACTTATAACCGTAATATATATGGTTGTGGGCAAATCCACCGCCTTATTTAAGACGCTTAAAGAAGGGGATTATTATCAGGATGTTATAGGTCCTCTCGGCAAGGCTACGCATCTTGAAAAGGTAGGCAAGGTAGTATGCGTAGGAGGCGGAACCGGAGTTGCGGTTTTATATCCTATTACAAAAGGATTAAAGGAAAAAGGAAATAATGTAACGAGTATTATAGGCGCAAGAAATAAAAATCTGCTTATATTGGAAGATTATATGAAGGCGGTATCGGACGACCTGCATGTATGCACCGACGATGGCTCTTACGGACATCACGGATTTGTTACAGACGTTCTAAAACAGATATTGGATAAAGAACAGATAAGCCTTTGCGTTGCAATAGGACCGGTTCCTATGATGAAATTTGTTTCCAAAATAACCGAGGAATACGGAGTTAAAACCATAGTAAGCTTAAATCCTATTATGATAGACGGAACAGGAATGTGCGGAGGATGTCGGGTTACCGTAGGAGGCGAAACAAAGTTTGCATGCGTTGACGGTCCGGAGTTTGACGGTCATAAAGTAAATTACGACGAACTTACAAACAGGTTAACGGCATATTGCGAAGAGGAACAAGAGTGCGCGTGTAAACGTGGCGATAGCCTTTAATAAATATTTACGGAGAATAAAATGAGCGAGAAAAAACAGAAAAAAGGAAAAATAGCAAGACAAAAAATGTCGGAACAGGCTCCTGAAATGAGAAGGGGTAATTTCAAGGAGGTTCCGCTTGGGTATGACGAGGAAACCGCAATAACCGAAGCGTCAAGATGCCTTGGATGTAAAAACCCTTCCTGCGTATCAGGCTGTCCCGTAGATGTCGATATACCCGGTTTTATATCTTTTATAAAAGAGAAAGATTTTGAAGGGGCAATTAAAAATATTTGGACTAAAAATGCGCTGCCGGCGGTTTGCGGTAGAGTCTGCCCGCAAGAGATACAATGCGAAGGCAAGTGCATACTCGGTAAAAAAGGGAAGCCGGTAGCAATAGGCAATTTGGAAAGATTTGTCGCCGATTATGCACGAAACAAAGGAATATCAGGTATTCCGGCTGTCGGGAAATCCGCAGGTAAAAAAGTTGCAATAGTAGGATCAGGCCCGTCCGGCTTAACCGTAGCCGGCGATCTTATAGCAAAAGGCTACGACGTTACGATATTAGAAGCTTTTCATAAACCCGGAGGAGTTTTGGTGTATGGCATCCCGGAATTTAGGCTACCTAAAGATATAGTATTTTCCGAAGTCGCTTCGCTTGAAAAACAGGGAGTTAAATTGGAATGCAACAGCGTGGTAGGCAGAACGGTATCTCTGGAGGAACTTTTTGAACAAGGGTTTGAGGCGATTTATATAGGAGTAGGAGCAGGACTTCCGAAATTTTTAAATATTGACGGCGAAAATCTCATAGGAATACTATCCGCAAACGAATATTTGACCCGAGCTAACCTTATGAAAGCTTATCTGTTTCCTAAAGTCGATACTCCAATGCCGAAAGGTAAAAACGTAACGGTAATAGGAGGCGGAAACGTTGCTATGGACGCAGCGAGAACAGCGTTAAGACTCGGCGCCGAATCGGTTAAAATAGTTTACAGACGTTCAAGAGAAGAAATGCCCGCAAGAAAAGAGGAAATTCATCATGCGGAAGAGGAAGGAATTGAATTTTTACTGCTTACAAATCCGGTGAAATTTAAAGGGAACGAAAAAGGACGCGTTACGGGTATGACCTGCCTTAAAATGGAGCTGGGCGAACCGGACGAAGGAGGCCGCAGAAGACCCGTTGAGGTAAAAGGTTCCGAATTTGAAATTAAAACCGATCTTTCCATAATTGCCGTAGGAGCCGGAGCAAATCCTTTGCTTACCCAATCCGACAAAGAGATAAAATTGAACCAATGGGGCTATATAATGGCAGATTCCGAAACTGGCAAAACCTTTAAAAAAGGGGTATGGGCTGGCGGAGACATTGTAAGCGGACAGGCTACCGTTATATTGGCAATGGGAGCCGGAAGGCAAGCCGCAAAATCAATCGACGATTATTTAACAAGAGGCTGGTAATTTTTAAGTTATGAGCATAGACATAAGAACAGCCGAAATTAGCGATGCGCCGGCAATAGCCGATTTTAACCGGCGCATGGCAGCCGAAACCGAAAATTACGTGCTTCCTTATGAATAAAATTTTATCCGGCGTAAAAAGTCTTTTTCTAAAGCCTGAATACGGATTCTATATAGTAGCCGAAAAAGAGAACAAAATCGCAGGTTGTTTAATGATTACATTTGAATGGAGCGACTGGAGAGACGGCTTATTATGGTGGATTCAAAGCGTTTACATAGCGCCGGAATATAGGCGGCAGGGAGTTTTTAGCAAAATGTATAAATTTGTATCCGACTATGCTAAAAAGGAAAAAGCCGTAGGGCTGCGTCTTTATGTGGAAAAGAATAATACGGAGGCTCAAAAAACATATCGATCGCTTGGAATGGAAGAGACAAAATATAAGTTGTTTGAGCAGGTTTTTTGTGATGGGAAAACAGATGCAATAAATGGGGCGTAGGTTTTTAAGCGGCAATTCGATTGTCTGTTTTTATTCATAGAACTCTAACTCGGAGGAAATTTAATGGATATAAACTACAAAAGAGAAAGAACTCACGACGAATTGCTCATTAAACTTGCGCGTAAGCTTAATGAGGTTAAACGGCTTGATATTATTGAAAACGCTTTTGAATTGGAAGGTCTCGGCGACCTTAAAACAGCGAAACGCCGTCAACCATTTGATGTTGAATTAACTTTTTCAAATAAGTCTGTGGTTATTGAAACAAAGGTGGATCATGATGAAGGAGGAAGATGGGAAGAAATATGGCAAACGGAAGATATATTTAAGAAGGCTTCTTCGTTAAATTATTTAAATGATGACAAGGTATTTTTATTTTTAACATACGGGACTTCCGAATTTTATACAAAGAATTATCTAACAGGACCCGCCTCAAAAAATTTTAAGCATATCAAATTGTCTTGCATAATCAAATTGGTAAAATCGGCTATTGAGCTGATAGAAAACTCTAAAGAGGAGGGATTTGAAGATTGGCTTTTATCAATGGAAATCGAACGGGAAAAAAGAGCTAATGCTTCGAAGTTGTTGAAATATTTTTCTATTTTTCGGAAAAACTATCTAAAAATACACAAAGAAAATGATTTCCCGAATAATAGATTCAAATTTTGCGCATACGAGCTGGCTTTTCCTGTTCTAAGTTCTTTATCTGCAAGATGGGACTTATGTTATGCCGAAAAATACGGAAAACTGGCATTGTATCCAATGATGCGAATGTCGCCGTCCGTCCCTGATTCAGTATTAAATTTTTGGGAAATGTGGAAAACAAGAAAACCGCCGTTGGGTGATAAAATATTTTATGACATAAAAAGTGAATTATACTTGGAAATAAATGAAGATTTCAATCTTAATTTAAAGTTAGATGGTCATCGGGCAAAGGACAAAATTAAAAATGAGCTATGGAATAGGCTCAATTTAGTAAAGTGGCCGGATTTTGTTAGCGCTCAAAAGCGTGAATATAAGCAGGCAGTATATGTGCTTTATGAATTTGACTTTGGATTTTTGGACGAAGTTGAAAATATAAATATTGTTGCAGATAATCTTGCTCGGACAGTTCGGAAAATAATTGAAGCGCTCGCTTAATGCCGCGCGCTTGTCAATTTTTTTATATATCAATAAAAATAGCAACTATAGCGGGTTATAAGACTTTTAAATGCTTTTGTTAAGCTTTTTGAATATAAAGAGAGATAAAAGAACTTGACATAAAAAGCCTATTTGTTAAAAAGCCATATCTTATAAAAAAGGAGAATTAAGGTGCAAATTGCAGGTACTAACGTCATACAAGACCAAGAAAAAAAGTTTATAGATTCGATAGCCGATTCTTTAGATTGGCAGACTATAAAAAAACTACTGGCAGAAAAATATCAGGTTGAGATAAGCGGTGAACCCGATTATAAAGCCGGAGAATTTTTACTCAATGATAGCGGAATAGGCTATAAATTTGATTTTGACGTTAAGATATTATTGCAACTGTCCGTATCATGCGATAGAAACGGCAACTGCACCAAGATATCATCCAAAGCAAGCGAGAAGAGTATTCTTGATAACGTTTCTTCGGCAGAAGTTGTTAAAGAAGAGGGGAAATCAAAGCTATCTTTAAATGAAAAAGAGGTTTCGGAATCTGACCATTCCTTAAATAATAACCCTTTTGAAAGTAAAGAGAGCGAAAAGCAAAGTAAAAATGAAACCGGCGAGACATCTTCCCGCGACGTATCAAATATGGCTTCTCAAATTGCAACGATGATAGGCGAAATTAACAGTTGAAAAAACTTTCAAAAAAATCACTTTTTTTGAAAAAAGTGATTGACAAGGTTAAAGTTAAAGAGTATATTGTTTGAGTTCGGTTGCGAAACGTTTTTTTTGGAAATCGCAAGCTTGATCTTTGAAAACTAAATAGCGACGCAAGTCGGGTCGTAAAAAAAGAGTCATTTTTTTGTATTTTTGGCTAAAAAAATACAAAGTTGATATAAATCAATTGGAGAGTTTGATCCTGGCTCAGAATGAACGCTGGCGGCGTGCTTAACACATGCAAGTCTAACGAGAAAGTCTTAGCTTGCTAAGACGAGTAAAGTGGC
>JAFDMD010000031.1 GCA_019306185.1 Deltaproteobacteria bacterium | reverse complement strand
ATATTTGTTTTAAGAAGTAAGCCTATCAGGGTTATTATGGATATAACTTCGTAGTTTGCCCGTTTGCGGCGTTGAATTTAAGTCGAAATTAATATTATACTTTTTACGGTTAAATTAAGGGATTATACTATGCCCAAAAAATTGGACGGTAAAGAGTCGATATGCTCAAATAGGAAGTAAGCGAAGCAAAAAAAATAGGGCTTATAGATGAAGTTTGCTCTCGCCCTGAAATGGAAAAGGCGGCAATAGAAAATATTGAAAAAATCGGAAAATTATATAAGCCCGCATTTTTGGCTATAAAAAAAAATCGGATATTACTTGACTGCCGGTTTAACAAACAGGTTAGAAAATTGCTTGAAAAAGCGGCGGAAAAGTTTTAAATAATCCCGTTATATAACGGGATTATTTATATTATTCAAAGCGTTAGTTTCCGTAAAAATCTATAACTCTTACGCTTTTAAAGGTATCTTTATAAAGCTTTAAAAACGTTTGATGCAAAACATGCGGCGCGTATATATCGCCCGTTTTATTATTTTTCCACTTTACCAATACCCCTATATCATAATCTTTTATATGAACATCTCTATCTTCTCGGGCTTTTTTATTAATTGAAACCTCCAAAACTCCGGGTATTTTTGCAAGAAGCGCCTCGCCTACCGCCGACATCTCTTCGATTTGTTCGGCGGAAACTCCGTCTTTTATATCTACCAAAACAAAATGATATACGTTAGACTCTTTTTCTTGAGCAAAAGAGGTTAACGCTCCGATAAATAAAGCCGAAACGATTATAAAGGTTGAAATAATTTTTTTCATAATTCTTTTCCTCTACTGGTTTTTTGTTTAAATTAAGCTAATTAGTCTATACTGAAAAACCTGTATTTTAAGCGTAAACGATTTTGCCAATATCTATTATTTATCGCTTTTTATTAAGGAATTTCTCGCTGCGCTCGAGATGACAGGCAAAAATAAAATTTATCAAAATAGCAAAAAGTAACTTTTTTCCATCTCTTCGCCGAGCGTTGTTTTTGTTTGTCTTGTCGAACGAGTGAAACGAGGAGAAATCCCTTAATTAGCGCCTTCTAATCTTATCCTTTGCTCCTTTGTACAAACCTTTTGGGGATTTAAAATTTTTTTAATAATGAGGATTTTATCTTAATATTTGCAAAAAAATGTTAAGAGGCGTATTGAACGCTTGCAAATATCTCGCCTTGTTTTCCGGCATTAACTAATTAACCGAACGGCTCATTTTTTACGCTTCTTCCTTAAATACAGATTCAATACTTCTCTCCGTTTTTATACGGAAACTATTGAATAATAGATTCAAGCCTTGTTTTTATATATTCGGCGAGATATTCCAGTTCCTTGTTTGAAATCGAAGCTATCTCGGCAGACAGCTCTTCGACTTTTTTCTCTTCTATTTCGGTTATCATGTTGACTGAAAAAGCGTCAACCTCTCCGTCTTCCAAAAGAAGCCCGCATGCTCCTACGGAGCCTATAAATTCGTTATTTACAAATATAGGAACTATAAGTTTTACAAGTCCCGCGTCGCATTCTTCTATTACAAAATCTTTTTTGTTTTTTGCTATGTTTGCAAGATTCATATGAGCTACCGCGCATATAAAGCTTTGCCCTTTATCCGTAGCTTTTATTACGGGACATATTTTATTAGGCCATTTTAAATGATCGGTAATTCTTATGCCGTCCGTATTAAAAACCGAAGCGGAAAGTTTAGAGCGATTATATATATCTTTTTCAAACTTTATCCATTTTTCTACCGGAAGTATGTCGGTAAGTTTCATTATTTTCCTTTAAATTTCGCCATAAAAAATCATCAGACTTAATATCCGCTTGTTTAACAATTAATTACCCTTAATGCGCCTTCCGACAATTTATGGGAACGATTCGGAACAGCCGAAATACTATCTGAATTTTCGTTATTATATTTTTCGATTAGATTTTTATAATGTTGTTATAATTGTTAACGGATTTTGTTTTTAATAATCGGTTGTTTCTATTTTTTCAATATTAAAGCTAAAGGGCAAAAAAGAAGCGCGCTACATCTTCATCATACCGCATACCCTGCCTTATCAAGCCCTGTTCTTTCATCTAAACCAAACATAATATTCATATTCTGAACAGCTTGGCCTGCCGCCCCTTTTACAAGATTATCAATTACGGATAAAAGTATAAGCCTATTATTTCTTTTATCTATTTTTACTCCTATGTCGCAAAAATTAGTTCCTCTTACCGCAAGAGTATCCGGAATTCTGTCTTTGCATATCCTTATAAAATACCTGTCTTTATAATATACGGAAAGGTTGCTTAAAATATGTTTTTCTTCAATTCTGTCATCTGTAAGCTTCGCATAAATAGTTGTTTCCATTCCGCGTGACATCGGTATTAAATGAGGAACAAAGGTTATGGACGCGGGACAACCCGTATTTTTTTGCAAAACCTCTTCGATTTCCGGCGAATGTCTGTGCGACGCAACCTTATACGCTTTAAAAGATTCTGCAACGCCGCAATACATGCTTGTTAAGGATAAGGATCGGCCGGCGCCGCTTACGCTGGATTTGGAATCTATTATAATTGATTCCGGCTTTATAAGCTTTGATTTTAAAATAGGTATTAAAGGCAAAAGCGCGCTTGTAGGATAACATCCGGGTACGCCTATAAGACGCGCTTTTTTAATTCTATTTGTATATACTTCGGAAAGCCCGTAAACCGCCTCTTTTAAAAGATGCTTTGCCTTATGTTTCTGATAATGCTTTTCGTAATTATTAACGTCTGCAAATCTGAAATCTGCGGATAAATCTATTACCTTTTTGCCTTGAGCAATAAGTTCCGGCGCTATTTCCATAGGAATCTTATGAGGCAGAGCTAAAAAGAAAATATCCGCTTTTTCCGCGGTTCTTTGGTTATACTCCTCGCATCGAATATTAATTATCCCTTTCATAACCGGATATATCTTATTAAAATTTATTCCTGCATATTGTCTTGAAGTTAAAACCGTAATCTCCGCATTTTTATGCCCCGCAAGAAGCCTTACAAGCTCCGCTCCGGCAAAACCGGTCGCGCCTACTATTCCAACCTTAATTTTATCCAATTTTATTCTCCCTTTTAATCAATATAAATAAAAAAAACATCCGCATCTTAATTACGGATAATTAAAAAATTTCTCGCTTTTCTTAACAAGCGCTTTTTCTGCCCGCCTTGTCAACAAAACACTTTACGCCTGTTATTTCTCGAGGCGCGCAAGCGAGAAATCCCTTTATTATTGATTTCCGCCTCTATACTTTAACCTTTTGTACGAATTTAATCATTATTGCTTACGATTAAAATTCTTTTAATAACGGACGTTTTCTCTTAAAATTTGCAAAAAAATATTACCTTATCTTGCTTAAAATTTATAATAATTACAATATCTATTATACCTTTTCATTATCAACTATAGTAATTTGGCTGTATAATCGGACGGATAATAAAACGTTTTACGCTTTTCCTATACGTAAAAGAACGCCTTTAATATACTCCAATCCAAACAACAAAAGAGCGGTTTCATTATCTTTAAATATTTCCTCCTTATACCCTAAACTTTTTGCAATCTCATTATTCTTAAAATCATCTTCGGAAATAAACTTTTTAAACATATCAATATCATAACATGCCATTGCAAATATTTTTTTTATGCTGTCCTCAAAAGCCGCAGGTTCAATGCCTCTTGCAATTCCTATTATTTCTATCATCTCGTCGTTTATTCTGTTATATTCCTCCGCCCCCTGCTCCTTTATCCAATCTTGAGGAGTATATTCTTTGCCCCGTTCAAAACCTTTGCAATGCTCCTCCTTTATCAAGGCAAAATATTCGGTAATTTTGCCTGTTTCTCTATTTCTCGAAGCCATTCTTGCCAGCGGATATAAACGGCAGGAAGCCGGACGATCTTTATAAACTTTACATCCGGAGTCCGAAACAAAAGGGCAGGAAAGTTCGTTTTTATAATCCGGTTTTAAAGATACTACAGGCAAGCCGGTTTCCTGCCCGTTATATTGAACGCAATATTTTTTTAAAAAATCGCCGGAATTCATATTAAGCGCATTTTTTAAACGCAAAATATCGTAAGGAGTTAAAAGCTGATTAAGATTTGCGCAACATTGATTAAAACATCTGTTTTCTTTTGAGCATAAAAAACAAAACTTATCCGTTGCGGATAATGCGGTTATTTCTTCTTCGGTTTTCATTACTATCAAGATTCTCCTTTTTTTAACTTCGGATGCATAGCCTTATATTTTGCCCGTTTTATGCGTTAAGAGGTAAAATTTTAATCCTCGAAATAAATTGGCATTTCGGCGGTCAAAATTTTCGCAAGCCGGATTAATAAATAAATTATTTTGTTATACAACCAAATTTTAATCATTATTTTTTGTTATTAACTATCTTTAATAAAAGTTTTATATATTTAACTATAAGAAATATCAATAAATATTACTATATTTTCCTCTTATAAACTTGCAGCGGACAAACCGTTAAAACAGAATAATAAAAATATGAAAAATCTTGCGTAAATTCATATTAAAACGCGAAGTTATCTCCCTAACCTTTATATCGGCTCATCAATCGATATATAGCGTTTGCTCCGAAATCCAAAGCCTCTACAGGTATTCTTTCGTCCGCTCCGTGAATTTTTGCGGAAAAATTAAAATCTGCCGGAAATTTCATCGGTAAAAAGCCGTAAGTTTGAATGCCTAATTTTGAAAAAGATTGAGCGTCCGTAGCGCTGCTTAACAAAAGCGGAACCGGAATGGCTTCGGAATCCGCATCGCGCAAAATATCGGCAAGTATATCAAACAATTCCATATCCGGCGCAAGAGGCCCCCGATCAAAACGAATAACTTCAAGTTTAACTTCATCTCCTATTAAATCGACAAGCTCGGAAAGCAAATTTTCGGGACCAAAACCGGGAAGCAGACGTCCGTCCGTTTTAACCGATATTTCATTCGGTATAACATTTATGGCGTCGCCTCCGCGCAAAATTGTAGCCGAAACCGTATTGCGTAATAAAGGTTGATATATCTCCCCTTTTTTGCCTAAAAGCTTTAATATAAGGTTTGAAAAAATCGGATTTACAATTTGAGAAAAAACCAAGCCTTTTAATCCGCCGATAGCCGAAGCAATATCTTTAAACATTTGTTTTGTTACCGGAGTAATATGTATCGGCAGACGCTTTTCATCTATATTTTTAAGAAAGCGGGCAAGCTTTGCCATAGCTTCTCCGCGCACAGGCATAGCCCCATGCCCCCCTCCCCTTTTATAGTCGCTTTTATCCAACATCTTTGTTTTTCCGCAACCATAATAGGATAAAATCTACATCCTTCGATATTTAAGCTAAAACCTCCGAATTCGCCAATTGCATATTTAACTTTTTCAAACAAATTCGGATGCTCGTCCGTCAAATACCTTGCTCCGAAATCTCCCCCTTTTTCTTCGTCGCTTACAATCGCAAGAATAATCTCTTCCGATAGAGGGGCTTCTTGAATTTTAGCGCGCAAAAAAGCGGAAAGCATCATCGCTATTCCGCCCTTCATATCAAGCGCGCCTCTTCCCCAAATATACCCGTCCGCCAATACTCCTTCAAACGGAGGATACGTCCAACTTTGATTTTTTGTAGTAACCACGTCAATATGACCGTAAAACAAAAGCGGCGACGCGCTTTGCCGCGTTCCTCTTAATCTTGCAATCAAATTCGGACGATTCGGATCTTTTGCCAAAATAATCGTATCGATTCCGGCATCTTCAAGCAAATCCCGAATAAAAAAAATAGCCTCCTTTTCGTTGCCCGGAGGATTTGTAGTGTTAAATTGTATTAACCGTTGCAACAATTTTGCAGGATTTTTATATATATTTGCAAATTTCATTCTATCCTCCGTAAAAAATATAACCATATAGGATAATATCAAAAATATTGAATTAAACTTTTTACTCCGATTATTCTTATAACCTATAGCCTGATTACTATAAATTGATTGTAAAAGTATGCCATAAAAAATGCTTAAGAAAGGCTATGTCCGAAGTTTATTTGCGTAGCTTGGGTTTTCATGCTTTTAGAAAAACAAAGCCGAAAATCTGAAACAACAAGCAAAAAGCGAAGCAAACAAACTCGGACATAGCCGAATTGATTTAAATCGGCATACGCTTATTACTCAGTCCGACAAATCTTTTTAAATTATTTTATTGGAACCTATCTATATATAATACGAATGGAATTTAATCTATGCGTATAATAACGTCAATTTCTTTTTGGTTAAAAATAAAAACCTAATTTTAATAAAAAATATCATCCCTTTAGAATCAGGCAGCCGAAAAAAGCCCCATCCCTTTCCATTATAATCCTGATTTTTTGCTCCCGTAATATATTAATGAATAATTCATTTATTTAAAGCGTTGCAATTTTTTTAAAAAAATATATATAGAAAAAAATTACAATAGATCAATATAACTATTTCTTATAAAAAAGCTTTTTATTTTGCTTGGGGCAAAATAGGAGTAACATTCCGCCTATTTTTTTAATTAAGCAATATAGAGTTTTTTTAAGGAAACCATTTAATAATAATATATTATTTATAAGGAGATATAACATGGATTTTAAATTGTCCAAAGAATTAGAGATGCTGCGTAAAGCCGCTGTTGAATTTGCAAAAAAAAAGATCGCCCCTTTTGCGGACGAATGGGACGCAAATAATTATTTTCCATATAAAGAAGCGATACTGCCTATGGGAGAGCTTGGATTTTTCGGGACCGTTATTCCTGAAGAATACGACGGCGAAGATATGGGCTGGCTTGCGACTATGATAATTACGGAAGAGATTGCAAGAGTCTCCAGCTCTTTAAGAGTGCAGATTAATATGCAAACGCTCGGATGCGCTTATACCATACTAACTTATGGATCCGAAGAATTAAAAAAGAAATATATTCCTAAACTTGTATCCGCCGAATATGTGGGCGGTTTCGGAATTACGGAACCTAACGCGGGCTCGGACGTAATGTCTATGCTTTCTACAGCCGAAGATAAAAAAGACCATTGGCTTACAAACGGCTCAAAAACTTGGATATCAAACGCCGCTTATGCGGATGTTCTTATCTATTACGCATATACGGATAAATCCGCAGGTTCAAAAGGGCTTTCCGCATTTGTTTTGGAGCCTAAAAATTTTAACGGGGTTAAAACCACGGGACTTGAAAAAATGGGTTCTCATTCTTCGCCTACAGGCGAAGTCTTTTTAAATGATACAAGAATACCGAAAGAAAATATTCTCGGAAAACCCGGAGACGGGGCAAAAATCGTTTTTAGCTCTCTTAATCATACCCGCCTTTCCGCCGCCGCCGGAGGCGTAGGTTTGGCTCAGGCATGTCTTGACGTGGTAGTTAAGTACGCAAACGAAAGAAAACAGTTCGGCAAAGCTATAGGCTCATTTCAAATGAATCAGGATATGATAGCGCAAATGTCAACCGATATAGAGGCTGCCAGACTCTTGGTATATAAAGCCGCTTGCGCTAAAGATAACGGCAACTTGAATAATGGATTGGACGTAGCTCAAGCAAAATATTTTGTCGGCGAAACAGTTACGAAATGCGCAAATTATGCAATGAGAATTCTCGGCGCATACGGTTATTCCACAGAATATCCGATAGCCCGTTTTTACAGAGACGCGCCTACCTATTCTATGGTAGAAGGCTCTGCTAATATCTGTAAATGGATTATTGCGTTAGATAGACTTGGCATAAGAAAGGCGAATAGATAATAGAGCTCCCTATTTAAAAAAAACAAAAGGCTCGACTATCGCCTCCGTAAAAAATGCGGAAAAATTATAAAAAATAATACGGGAATTTCTCGCTTCGCTATACAAGACAGGATTTTTATTTTTACCGAACGTTGTTCTGCTTTGTGATTTCGACGAGCGCGGCGAGAAAAAATCCCTTAATTAAATTATAAACAATAAAAACAACAATAATTAAAATAAGGGAAACAAAATGGATAAAACAACCGTAGAAAAAACAAAAAAAACCGCCGGTCTTTATTTTAAAGATATAATCGGAGAAAAACCTTACGATTTATGGAAATCTTTTGATAAAGAGCTTGCAAACGATTTGTCCCTTTTTATAACCGGCAAAATGTATGCAAGAGAAAAACTACCGCATCAAACCCGCCAACTTATTACCGTAGCCGCATTAACCGCCTTATCCAAAACCGAGGAGTTAAAACTTCATATTCAAGCGGGACTAAACGTAGGATGCGCTGCGGAAGATATAGCCGAAGTAATTTTTCAAACTATGACATACGCGGGGGTTCCTGCCGGAAACTCGGCTTTAAAAGCTTTGCGGGAAGTTATGGAAGCCAGAGCAGAGAAAAGCCGGATGTCTGAAAATAGTTAATTAGTCGATACTGAAAAAGTATAATACATATTGTAATTATTATAAATTCTAAGAAAAATAAAGTAATCTATTTGTAAGGATAAAATCAGAAGACTGCTACGCTGGGATATTCTTCTATCCCCTGCTTTGTACAAAGGAACAAAGAATAAGATCAATAATCGGGGAATTTTTTTGTCTGTTATTTTTACTTGTCATTTCGACGAGCAAAGCGAGGAGAAATCCCTTAATAAAAAGCGATAAATAATAGACATTGGCAAAACCGTTGTTTACGCTTAAAATACAGATTCTTCAGCATCTATTAAATAGATAAATAAAAAAAATACCGGATAACAAAGCGGTTTATAATGCAGCAAACGGATAAGCTGCGAAATTTAATATTTAAAAAGATCCGTTTCGGTAACTTCGTTTTTGGACGGAGTCTGTTCTACGGGCTGGGTTCCCTCTTTAAAGCATTCTATAATGGTTCTTTCGGAATCCGGTCCCGCAAGCATCCCTGTTTTTGCGTCTATAGTGGTAAATACAATGCCTTCCGGAATTTGAAAAGCGCTTGCGGGCTTATTTTCAAGCGCTTTTTGCATAAAATCTATCCATATCGGACTTGCGGCTTTTGATCCTGTTTCATGTTTGCCGAGAGACTTTTTTTTGTCAAATCCAACCCATACTCCCGTAATATATTCCGGCGAATATCCTACAAACCAAGCGTCGTAAAGATCGTTAGTAGTTCCGGTTTTACAGGCTACGGGTCTTTTTAGCGCTTTTGCTCTACGTCCCGTTCCTTCCTGAACTACGCTTTCAAGCAAACTGGTTATTATATAAGCCGTGCTTTCATCTATTATTCTCTCTTTTACGGCAGAATGTCGTTCCAATACATTTCCATTTCTATCGATAATTTCGGTTATAAAAATAGGCTCTATATAAACGCCTTTATTTGCAAATATCGAATATGCGGATACAAGTTCAAAAGGGGTTACGTCCGAAGTGCCTAAAGCAAGCGATAGATTTTTAGTTAATTTGGATTTAATCTTCATTCTTTTTGCATAATCAATAGTATAATCTATTCCTATATCCCTTAATATTTTTACGGTTACCACATTTTTTGACTTTGCCAGCGCTCTTCTTAACAGAGTAGGACCATAAAATTCTTCTTTGTAATTCCTTGGCTTCCATACTTCGTCCTGCCACGGATTCACAAATACAACAGGCGAATCTATAAGAACCGATGCCGGAGTATAACCTTTATCTAATGCGGCGGAATATATTATCGGTTTAAATGCCGATCCCGGCTGTCTTAAAGCCTGAATAGCTCTGTTAAATTGACTTTTTTTAAAATCAAATCCGCCTACCATAGCCTTAACTTTGCCTGTTCCGGCTTCTATGCATAATAAAGCCGCTTGAGTTTCAGGGTACTGCGCTAACGCGAGCTTAATAGCCGCCGGCTGTTTTGCGCCGGAAACTATTGATTTTACTCTTACCGAAATTACATCTCCCGATTTTAAAACTCCCGACGCCTTTAAAGGATTTTGATAATATTTGTTTGCCCATTTCATATCTTCTATTTCTAATTTCCCGAAACTCTTGCCTATTTGCACTATGGCATAACTATCCGTTTGATCTATTTTTGTAACTACGCCTTCATATATTTTTTGAGGCTTTATAGATTCTTTGCCGAGTTTTTCTTGATATTTTCTTGAATACTCATTTATTTTATGGGGAGGAATATTTTTTAAAGGGCCTCTGTATCCGCGTCTTTTATCAAGATTAAAAAGACCTGTTTTAACCGCTTTAAGAGCCTCTTTTTGCATCTTTATATTTACCGAAGTATATACTTTCAAACCTTTGTTATAAAGAGCGTCTTTGCCGTATTTATTAATTATATAGCGTCTTATATGCTCGGTATAATACGGAACTTCGTCCATATACAAACTGCGTCTCGGCTTTATGTCAAGTTTTGTCTTGGCGGCTTGCTTCGCCTCTTTCTCCGTTATATATTCTTCGGCTGTCATCCTTTTTAACACATAAACTTGCCTTGCCTTCGCCTTTTTGATATTTCTAAACGGAGAGTATCTGCTTGGCGCTTGAGGAAGTCCCGCCAACATTGAACACTCCGCAAGATTGAGTTCCTTAACGCTTTTTCTAAAATAATTATTAGCCGCAGCCTCCACGCCGTAAGCCCCATGCCCCAAATATATCTGATTTAAATATAAATAAAATACCTGTTCTTTGCTAAATCTTTTATCGATACGATACGCTAAAAAAGCCTCTTTTATTTTTCTAACATAGCTTCTTTCGGGCGTAAGAAAAAATGATTTTGTTATCTGTTGCGTAATTGTGCTGCCGCCTTGAACTATTGCTCCGGCTTTTATGTTTTTAAACAACGCTCTTACAACGCTTATCAAATCTACGCCTTGATGATGATAAAATCTTGAATCTTCAGCCGCAATAAAAGCATCTTTAAGCTTTTGGGGCATGTCGGACAACTGTATAACGACTCTTTTTTCTTTGTAAAATTCGCCTATTGTCTTGTTGTCATCCGAATAAATCGTAGTAATAACAGGAGGTTTATAATCTGCAAGAGATGATATTTCAGGAAGGTCTTTTATGATATAAAAGTATAAAAAAGCGGCTCCTACAAAAATGCAGGCAACCCCGATTATTATAAAAAATTTGATAAAAAAAGTAATCAGACTAAATGAAGAAGGCTTTTTTTTTACTTTTTTTTTTTTAATATCCTTTTTTTTTTTTACTTTTTTTTTAGGCATAATATTTACTTAACCGAGAAATCGTTTTATTTTATAAAATCTCGCTTAAATTATTAGGTTATAATTTTAAAGTCAATATTTTAATCTGTTGTTATAAAATATCTATAAACAATTTGCTTAAAGCTTAAAACTTTATAGTTTTCTATCTTAATTATAATCTTATGACAATGATTGAGAAGAATAAGATGCGCTTGGAAGATGGCGGGAGCGACGAGACTCGAACTCGCGACCTCCGGCGTGACAGGCCGGCGTTCTAACCAGAACTGAACTACGCCCCCGCATAATAAAGGCTTGCTTTTGAAGTGGTGGGCGGAACAGGGATCGAACCTGTGACCCCCGGCTTGTAAGGCCGGTGCTCTCCCAGCTGAGCTACCCGCCCGAACTTCAAATGCAAAAAGCGTATATCCTTTATTTATATAAAGTGTCAAGGATTAATTTTATTTCCATAGAAAAAAACTCTTTTTTTTAGCTCGCAAAAGCCTCCGCCTCTTTATCCGGAGAAGCCTCTACTTTCGCAAGAATTTCATCTGTTTTATCAAAAGGAAACCATTCTATTTTACCTGTTGCAAGGTCATACATAGCTCCTACCACTTTAACTTTGCCGTCCGCCACAAAATGTCTTACTACCGGACTTCTCATAAAAACTGTTTCTATTACATGCCATATATTCTCCTCTATGGCGTACGGAATTATCTCCTCGCCGCTTAAATCGGGATGCCGTTCAAATGTTTTTTTAACCGGCGGAATTATATTATCCACAAGATGAGGAATATTTTTGGCTAACTTCTGTTCCTTGCCCTGTAAAGCATGAGTTACCGCGGTTATCGCTCCGCATTGAGTATGCCCCAATATTACCAAGAGAGGAGTATGAACATATGTTAACCCGTATTCTATAGTGCCTATTTCGTTATTGTGGCAGATATTTCCGGCTATTCTCACCACAAAAATATCCATTATTCCGGCGTCTAATATTAATTCCACGGGAACGCGAGAATCGGAGCAGCTTACTATTGTAGCGTAAGCATGCTCTTTTTGATTTTCGCTGTTGGCAAGCAGCATGCGCGCCGTATCCGTATTCGGATAAATTGATTTGCCGGTATAAAAACGCTTATTCCCGTTTTTTAATATTTTCAAAACTTCATCGGAGCTAGGCTTTGGCGTTTTAGGCGGTAAAAGATCCCCCGCTTCCGCCGATTTTGAAAAGAATAAAGATGCCAAAAGTATTGCTATCAGTATAAAAACATGTTCCATATCAATTATTTCCTTTCTTTTGAATTACGTTACAAAAAGCTATTTTATTATGTCTTATCAAGCAAAGCGAGAAATCCTTCGTAATCATTCTTTTTTGCGTATAGAATAGTTTTGAGATAGAAAAACTTCCCGCCGATTATATTTCTATTAAATACGGTTGAATAACAAACCGGCTTGTTCGTTTTCAAAGCTCGCGAAAATTTTAACCGCAGAGTTATTAAAAATAAGTCGAGGATTAAAATTTAAACGCTTAACGCGGAAAACGCGAGCAAACTACTAATCTATGCGTCCGTATTCTTTAATCTGGTATAAGTATGGGACGTTCCTTTATTTTTTTTGAATGAACAAGTTTAAACACTTCGTTTATTTCGGAAAGAGGAAATGTTTTAACAAAAGGTTTTATATTAACCTTGCCGGATAACACAAGTTGGGCTGTAGGCGGATAATACTCCGGAATACATCCCCAATTTCCAAAGGCTTTTGCATGAAACGCCATTAGGTTTGAAATCCGTATATCTACCGTATTCATAGTAAATCCCACTATGGCAAGCGTAGCTCCGTAGGTTAAAAGTCCGAATGCGGTTTTTTGTCCGCCGGCGGTTCCGGAAGTTTCAAATATTTTCCATTCCGTTCTTCTTTTTTTATTATCCTTTACAAATGCGGATATCGCTTTACGCAATTCTTTAAAAGGCATCTGTTGAGAGTTAAATACGGCGTCAACATAAGGGGAAAGAGCGTCTAATTTCTCTTGATCTACGTCTATAGCTATGACGCACGCGCCGAGAGCTTTTGCAATTTGCGCTCCGTATCCTCCTACGCCTCCGACGCCTATAAATATTGCGGTATCGTCCGCGCTTACGCCCGCCTCTTTTATAGCCTGATAAGGAGTAGTTAAAGCGTCCGCTATTACGGACATTTCGGCAAGAGTTATGCCGGTTTCGCTTTTCGGGTTTCCGTCGGCGTCAACCGCAACCTCGCAAAGCTGCGCCGCAGGAACAATTATATGGCTTGCAAAGCCTCCCTGTATGTCGTTGCCCGGCATTTTTTGAAAAGAGCATATGTTGCCCAATCCTCTTTTGCATACGTCGCATTTGCCACAAGGCATAACAGCCGGAACTATAACCGCCTTTTTATCCCAATTTTCGGCTCCGGTTCCGATTTTTTCCACAACCCCGCTTATTTCATGCCCTAATGTTATCGGAAGCGAAGAACGCATAGGAACTCCGTCGTAATAAAAACCAAGATCCGTATGGCATACTCCGCACCCCGCAACCTTTAATAAAACCTCTCCCGCCTTAAGATCGCGGGCTTCGGTTTCGGTTTTTTGCAATGGCTTGTTGATCTCTAACATTTGCCATGAGGTAATTTTCATAAGTATTCCTCCTTTTATATAATCATTTTTTTTTGCGATTAAAAAAATTCTTTAAAATAATGGGCTTTCCCTCTATTTATATTCGCTTTTAATATTTTAATTTTTTTGCGCGCCGGCTCTTTTTGGTTATAAAATGATTTCGAACCGTTTTTCACGTCTAAAATTAAGATGCGGACTTTTATCTGTTTTTCCATTCCGGTTTTCTTTTTTCTTCAAAAGAGGCTATTCCTTCGAGGGTGTCTTCCGTTTTCATTAACTTATTTAAAAACAGATCGCTTACGGAATCAAGCGCTTTATCAAAATTGCGCCCTATATTACTTTTTACCGCTTTTTTATTTAAGCGTATTATAAGTGGGCTGGAATATTTTATTTCGTTTATATAATCTTGAACTTTTTTATCAAAGGTTTCGTTTTCAAAAACTTGGCTTACAAAACCAAGGCGTCGCGCCTGTTTTGCGGGATACAGTTTTCCGGTCGCGCATACTTCAATGGCTTTTGCTACTCCTATTAAAGCCGGAAGTCTTATTGCGGCATAAGGAGGAAAAAATCCGAGTTTTATTTCCGGTTGCCCGAATACGGCTTTGTCGGACGCTAAAATAATATCCGCGGCTATTGCAATCTCCATTCCGCCTCCGAGGCATGCTCCATGAACCGCCGCTATTATAGGAACTTCTATTTTTTCCGTCAGCTGAAAAATTCTATTGAATTCCGCAATCATATCGTCAACCATATCCGGTTTATGATCTCCCACGTCAACTCCGGCGCACCAACTTTTTCCTTCTCCGAACATTGCTACGGCTTTCAAGTCTTTATCTTTTATAAAATTCTCCAAAACCGTATTTAACTCTTTCATCATTGAAATGTTAAACACGTTATGCTTTGGTCTGGCAAAGGTTATTTTTGCAATTCCTTCGCTTTTTTCCATTTTAATGTTTGTTAATTCCATTATAGCTTCCTCCTTTTTGTTAATTTGCCAATTCTCCCAAACTTTATTATTTTGCTCTCCTTTTCCCAACTTTTTTCACTAATTTTTAGAGGCATGTTTTATTTATTAGTTTATAATTAAAAAAATCTCTTTACTATTTTCATAATTATTTTTTGCGTCTAACTATCTTTAATAACGGGCGTCTCTTTATTTTACAAATATTTTTCAAAAATTTTCTCTTTTTCCACAGTTATTGCAGGCAGCGCAATTTTTATTTTTTCGATTTCGGCTTCTTTTTTATTTATAACGGCAATTAATTTTTTCTGTTCATTTATTGAAGGAAGCGGTATTTCAAGGTTTTTTACGGTTGTAAGATTTGCCATTTTAAATGTGCCTTTTATTTCTCCGAAAAACTTATTCCATTCGTTTTGTAAGATATAAAATAAAAACTTGGGTAAAAGTTGATTAAAATTTTTCGGATATAAACCCGCAATATTTTGATTGGTTGCGGCTTCAAATGTTAAGTATGCAACTCCTGCCATTCCTACCAAAGCCATTAGAATAGTATTTGGTTTAAATAGTTTTGCAGATGAATTTTCAAGCCCTAACTCTGTAATTTTTTCCTTTACGTCGTTTTGATAAACATATACGTTTTGACAAACTTCGGAACGAAGCCAGTTAATGTTTCCGTTCCAATATTCGACAACCGCCCTTTTTGGGGTTCCTCCGCTTTGGATTTCGCAAACCCCGTCAAGTTTTACTATTTCGCAGTCTTGTATCGTATTTTGTAATTCGTAAAATATTTCGGAATTTAATTTTTCTATTTTATCGGCGTATTCGGTTTCTTTTTGCTCAATATTTTCTATTTTTTTAACAATAGCTTCCTGAATTTCTTTAGATATATTCGGAAGTTTTAATTTATAAACATCCTCTCTATTTAATCCCGGAACGCCAACGCCAACGATAAGAGCATCAATCTTTAAAAGTTTAAAAAGATAGTAAAAATATTTAATTTTTGTGCCTGTATCAACAAAATCAACATAGAAGGTAGTATCAATAGGGTAATTATTTTCTTCAATATAATTAATTTTTCCGGCAGAACCTTTTCTTCCAATTATTATTGAAGGACCTTTAATTAAAAATTCATTATGATAGCCGACAATTCCATTTGAACCCATAACAGGATAATGCCCAATAATTCTTTTTTCTTTAGGTAAAGATTTTCCATATTCAAGAGTAGCTATTTTTTTAAAAGGAATTAGTTGATATTTTGATTTCAAATCCTGTTTTTTTTCGGAATTTTCTTTTATTATTTTTTCAAACGTAACTTGATTAAAATTAATTAAATCCGCAAGCAGATAAACCGAAATATTATTTTGCTGCGTAGCAGATATTTTTTTTATATTATCTCCTTTTATTAAATTTCTAATATAAAAGCATGCTTTATTGGGGTTTTCGTAATCGGTTTCGTCGAACATTTTACCGCCGTAATTAATTACTTTTAAACCTTCGGCGCCTCTTTCTCCTTCAAATAGATACCCCAAATACTCTTTTTGCTCTTCAATATTTTTTCCTGTTTTTATTATAGCGGTTTTTTGAAAATTATATAAGTTTTCTTTGTCCGAGCATAAACAAAGGGTAAAATATAAAAATTTCTCTTTTTCTCTTTTTTTTGTATATTCTAAAAAGCGTTTGTTAATCTCGTTTTCTTGTTCCGCTTTGCCAAGTTTTTTAAAGGTATGTCTTTTTTTATAATTTTTTATCTCCGCGCGGTTTTCAAAATCATTTAAATACTCTTTAAAACTGTCGGTATTGTTTAACTTTTCTGAAATTTCTCCTTTTAAAAATTTTTCATATTCCGCTTCGTCCAATTCTCTGTAATTAACAAACATTTTTAAAAGTCTACCGCTATCTATATGTTCTAATTTTTTATTCCGCTTTATTCCGTTAAAAAAATCGTCGGCAATATATTCCCTATCTTTTAAAAAATCGTCGTTGCGGCGTTTTAAAAACAGAATTACGGTTGTTGTGCCTGTAGCGATAAAGGTTTTGCTTCCGAGTTGAGTTATGGCTTTTATTTCAAAATGTTTTAAAAGTATTTCTCTTGCTTTGGAATATAAGCCTGTATTTGTTAAGATTGTAGATGGAAGTATAATTCCGGCAAAACCGTTTTTTGCCAAAACTTGCTTTGTCCTCTCTATAAAAAGAACCTCTATCTCTTTGCTTTTTTCCGTTAAAGAGTTAAATAACCGGTATCCTGTTTTATCTATGTTTAAATAACTTTTAAACGCCTTTACCGCATAAGGAGGATTTGTTATTACTATATCAAATTTTTTTTTGTTTGACTTTAATCTGCCATGGTCTTCCAACCCGTCCCCGAAAATAATATTTGCGTCTCCGTCTCCGTTTATATAACAGGCTATCTGCGATGTGCGGGCAAGTCTGTAATCTTTTTCTATGCCGAAAATAAAATCTTTTGCCCATTCGGTTCCGTTTTTATACTTTTGAATTTTACTTTTAAATTCAAGAGGCATTTCTGAAGGGTCTATTTTTTTTAATATTTGTTGAAGTTCTTCTATACTTTCTGTTAAAAAATGTCCGGCTCCGCATGCATAATCTAATATTTTGGGTAAAAATCGTATATCCTCTTTTTCAATATTGTTGTAAATGATGTTTTCAAAACATAGCGATACAATAATATATTTTACTATAGGAATTGGAGTAAAGAATTGTCCTTGAGACTGTTTAACGCCATGATTTAACATTAATTCAAAAAAATCGCCTAAAACTTGTTGTTTGCTTGCAAAACGAAATTTGTAGTTTTGAATAAGTTTAATAACTTCAACCAAAACGCGAGCGTTTTGAATAAATAGTTTTTTATTGTGAACCTCTTTAAAGGCAAATTCATTATTTGTATAATATTTTAATTCTTTAAAGATTGCTTCAACCTTTTCAATCGGGGTTTGCTTGGGATATAATTTAATAATTTTATGCAAATCCTCTTCCGAGTAATAAATTATCTCCTCTTGTAATTTTTTCATTCCTTTGTAATACAAGGCTTGAAGACGGTCTATAATATGCTCGTATTCTTCATCCTCTTTTGCTTGAAAATCCAAAATATCTTCATCGCTTTTCTCTTCGTCAACTATTTTGCAAAGAAACAAGGAGAGCGTCCGATTAAATGCGTTGGCGTTATCCGAGATGTTGTTATGTCTCAATATTTCGGCAAATTTGTTAAACAAGCCTTTTGCATCTTGAAGATTCTTAAGATTCTTCTTTTTAAGAGCTTTTAATTCAAGCGAATAAGGGGTTGCGTCTGTATCGAAGATGCCGTTGAAATGAAAATATTTATTAAAGGATTCTTTCCAAACTTCAAATAATTCGGCTTTATTATTTGCGTCTCTATATAGTTTTATATTTTCTTCTTTGATCTGTTTTAAAGTTTTTTTTAAATCTTCTTTTCTGTCTTTAATTCTAACTATAAGATTATCATATATAAAACCTGCCGCTTTTTGAAACAGGGAAGTATATAATACCAAAAATTGAGCGTTTTTATCCTGATTAAGATAGCTAAATAACTGCCCGCCATGCTCTTCCATCTTTATCTTCTCTTTGTCAAATTCTTCTCCCCAAGTTTTGCATTCGATTATAAATAGAGTTTTACCGTTTTTGCCATATACGTTAATATCCGCTTTCCCGCCGCTTGCGCCGCGCCCTACTTTCCATTTTTTTTCAAGATGTAAATCGTTAGGCGCATAACCTTTTTCAAGAAGTCTATCGACGCATTCCAACACTACAAGACTTTCCGGAACAAAAAGATTGGAGGTTGTTCGGTCTCCCAATTGTATTTGTTTGTCTTTTTCTCTTTCTACGACTGTTTTGTCGTCGCTTCTATAAAATATTTTACCCTTGTCCGTATCTATCTTAATAACATAATCGTAAAAATTATATTTTTTTACATATAAAGAAAGTTTTTTAATAAATCCCAGTTGTTCTATAATTTTTTTTATATTCATTGCGTCTTATTCTTTTTTTTATGTCTATGATATAGTCATAAATTTTTATCTGTTTTTCCGAACAAGATATCTTTTTTCGTAAAAAGAATTTATTTATTCAAGGATATTTTAGATTTTCATTAGGGTCTGTTGACAATTCATAAAGGTAGCCAAAGGAAAGCGCGAGCCAAAGCGAGCATAGCTTCGAAATTACGTTTCAATTTATCATATCTTGTCGCTATAGCTCGGAAATATTTCAGCCTTGCAAAAATATTTTCCACAAGATGTCTATATTTATATAAATGCCAATCCATATCT
>JAFDMD010000136.1 GCA_019306185.1 Deltaproteobacteria bacterium | reverse complement strand
TCTTTATTATTGACGAATTTAATGAATTTATCTTTATCGAATATAAGAATATTTTGCTCTTTAGATTTTTTTTCTATAAAAAAATGCTCTTTTGCCTTTTTATCGGATAAAAGCAGGTCTATAAGAGGTTGGTCATGTTTTAAGGTTAATTCGGTAATTTTATTTTTTAAAAGCTTGCCGCTTGGGTTGCATATCCGCTTATCTTTTTGCAATAAGCTTTTTAATTCTTTCATTAAGTTTTGCATAGTTTTTTTGTATTCAAAAGGTTTAAGGGCTGTTTTAATGTTAGTTTATAAAATTATTTTTAAAGATTTATCAAACAAAGTAAAAAAATCAAGTCGCGTTGTTTTATTATATTAAATTTTAATCGATTAGAGTATAAATTTTATCAAGGCAAATCCTAATATTAAAAGGATAACAAATATAACCGCCAATGTATTAAAATATTTGTCTATAAACGGTTTTATTTTTTCTCCCATAGCAAATATAAGCCATCCTACCAAAAAGAATCTTAAACCTCTTGATATTAAAGAGGCAAATAGAAATACTTTGAAATCTATATTAAAGACTCCGGCGGTTATGGTAAAAACTTTATAAGGGATGGGGGTAAAACCGGCTATTCCTACCGCCCATGCGTCGTATCGGGAGTATAATTCCCTTATATATTCAAATTGGTCGGCTATGTGGTAAAATTCTATTATTTTTACGCCAACGGCAGACATAAATTTCATTCCTATTAAATATCCGAAGCATCCGCCGATTGTGGAACCCGCCGCGCATATTAAGGCGTATTTGAAGGATTTTGCGGGAATGGATAGGCAAAGGGCTATTAAAAGGATATCCGGAGGGATGGGAAAAAAGGAGGATTCTATAAACGCTAATATAAAAAGCGCTAATGCTCCGTATGGGGTGTTAGCCCAACTAAGAATGTATTGGTAGAGTCTTTTTAACATTGCCAGCCTTGTTCTCCGGTAAGTTTTACAAATCTGCATTCTCCGAGATTTACGGTTTCTAATTCGGTTTCGCTTTTTTTGTATATTTTTATAAGTTCCTGAGAATCCAAACTTCCTACGGGTATTATCATTTTTCCGCCTATGGCAAGATTTTTTATAAGAGGTTGCGGAATCTCCGGAGCGCCCGCGGTAACTATAATAGCGTCAAACGGAGCTTCTTCTTTCCATCCGGATGCGCCGTCCGAATATTTTGTAATTATGTTGTAGTATCCAAGCTTATCGAACAGTTTGCGGGCTTTTATATATAAAGGATAGATGGTTTCTATGGTATATACCTTAAAGGCAATCTGCGATAGTATCGCGGCTTGATAGCCGGATCCGGTGCCTATTTCCAATACTCTATCTTGTTTGTTTAATCTAATCGCTTGAGTCATTTCCGCCACTATGTACGGCTGAGATATTGTTTGTCCTTCCCCTATTGGAAGAGGATGATCCGCATAAGCCTGTTCTGCAAAAGCTTCTTCTACAAAAAGGTGTCTCGGAACGTCGGCTATCGCCTTCATAACTTTTTTGTCTGTTATGCCTCTTGGTTTTAGTTGGTTTTCTATCATGTTTAAACGGAGGCGTTCAAATTTAAAGGAATTTTCCATTTTTTTACCATAAAGTTTTACGGGTTGATTTGTCCGGCTTGTTTAAAGCCGGTTTTCCAATTTAAAAAAGGACTATAGATTAATAACAAAGCGGATTCAATATAAATTTTTGTTTATATTTTAAACGCGATTGTTTGACATGCAAATTTTGTTCATATATATGATTTTGCTTGGAAGCGAGTTGAAAAAATTATAAAACAGGAATGAAAAATGAAAAAGAATAATCGGATTTTATTATCAATTATTCTTTGCTTTATCTTTATTATGGCAATAGGTTGCGCTACCTCCGGAAACGATAGTTTAAGAACCGAAACCGAAGAAACGGTAAACGGCAAGTTAACGGAAGGGGTTACTACAAAACAAGAGGTTAAAGCTATGTTCGGCTCTCCTTTTGAAACCTCTTATACGGACGGCGGCTTGGAGATTTGGAAATATGAATTATATAAGATGCAAGCGGACGCGAATAATTTTATTCCTTTTGTTAATATTTTTATAGCAAGCTCAAGCGGTATGAAAAAGGGGTTGACTATTTTATTTGACGAACAGGATAAAGTTAAAAAATATAACATGAGCGAATCGCCGTTAAAAGTAAGAACGGGGCTGCTTAATCAGTAATTATTGCCGGTAAAAAAATATTTTATTTTGCTTGGGGTTTTGTCCGATAAAATTTTTAACCGCGCTTATATATAATATATTATTATTTTTGGAGGAGATATAAAAAATGGATTATAAAGATACTCTTAATTTGCCTAAAACCGGCTTTCCTATGAAGGCTAATCTTGCCAAAAAGGAGCCGGAACAATTAACCGCATGGGAAAATGAAAGGCTTTATGAAAAAATAAGAGAGACTTCAAAAAGTTTTACGCCTTTTATTTTACACGACGGACCTCCTTATGCAAACGGCAATATTCATATTGGAACGGCATTAAATAAGATATTAAAGGATATAATTATAAGATCAAAACAGATGTCCGGTTTTAATTCTCCTTATGTTCCGGGTTGGGATTGTCATGGACTGCCTATAGAGCATAATGTCGATAAGGAGCTTAAAGAAAAAAAAGAGGTTCTCGGGCAGGTTGATATAAGAAAAAGATGCAGAAAGTATGCAAACCGTTTTGTAGATATTCAAAAAGAGCAGTTTAAGCGCTTGGGCATAATGGGAGAATGGGACGATCCGTATCTTACTATGAATTATAAGTATGAGGCGGTTATTGCAAGAAAGCTCGGCGAGTTTGCGTTGGAAGGCAGTCTTTTTAGAAATAAGAAGCCAATTCATTGGTGTTGCTCTTGCAAAACCGCTTTGGCGGAGGCGGAGATAGAATATAATGACGAAACTTCTGATTCCATATTTGTAAAGTTTTTATTAAAAGATGATATAAGCGGACTTATTGCCGATAGCTCGGATAAAAAGATATATATAGTTATATGGACTACCACTCCATGGACAATTCCGGCAAACCTTGCCGTAGCTTTACATCCGAGTTTTATTTATTCCGCTATAGACATAGGCGGCGGCGAGATTCTTATATTGGCAAAAGATCTTGTAGAAGATTGTATGAAAAAATTCGGCGTTAAAGATTATAGTATAAAAGCCGAAATAACCGCGGCGGAATTAGAAAATAAAAGATGCGCTCATCCTTTATATAAAAGGGATTCCGTAGTTATACTAGGCGATCATGTAACGTTAGAAGCGGGAACCGGAGCGGTTCATACGGCATGCGGTCATGGACGCGAAGATTATGAAATAGGGCTTAAATACGGGCTGGAGCCTTACTCGCCGGTTGACGATAACGGCAGGTTTACAAACGAGGCGGAAATGTTTGAAAATCTGTTTGTTTTTGACGCTAATAAAAAAATTATAGAAAAGTTAAAAGAAAGCGGAGCGCTTATTGGTTCGGAGAAGATAGAGCATTCTTATCCTCATTGTTGGAGATGTAAAAAACCGGTTATATTCCGATCTACTCCGCAATGGTTTATATCTATGGATAAGCAAGAGTTAAGAAAAAAATCGCTTGATCAAATAGAAAAGGTAAAATGGATTCCAAACTGGGGAAAAGAGCGTATATACTCTATGATTGAAAACAGACCGGACTGGTGCGTATCGAGGCAAAGGGTATGGGGAGTTCCGATAATTGTTTTTTATTGCGATAAATGCAACGCGATTCATATTGATTCCGATTCTATAAATTCGGTATGCGCGCGGTTTGAAGAAAAGGGCGCGGACGTATGGTTTGAAGCCGAAGCCGCGGACATTATAAATAAGGGCGCAAAATGCGCAAAATGCGGCAACGGGACGTTTACAAAAGAGACCGATATATTAGACGTATGGTTTGATTCCGGAGTAAGTCATTTTGCGGTATTGGAAGAAAGAGAACATCTTAAATGGCCTGCGGATTTATATCTCGAAGGCAGCGATCAGCATAGAGGGTGGTTTCATAGCTCCTTGCTTACTTCGGTAGGGCTTAAGGGGGAAGCGCCTTATAAATCCGTATTGACTCATGGCTTTGTAGTGGACGCCAAAGGACGCAAAATGTCCAAGTCGGTAGGCAACGTAATACTTCCGAGCGAGGTAATCGATAAATACGGCGCCGAAATTTTAAGGTTATGGGCGTCCGCTTCGGATTACAGAGACGATATTAGAATATCGGACGCAATATTAAAACAGCTTACGGACGCTTACAGAAGAATAAGAAATACATGCCGTTTTATACTTGGCAATCTTAAAGATTTTGATCCGAAAACAGACGGCGTTTCTTACGATAATTTAGAGGATATAGATAAATTTGCTCTTCATAAAGCGGCTCTTTTAACAAAAAGAATTACGGAGGCTTACGATAGTTACGAGTTCCATACAATGTATCATTTCTTGCATAACTATTGTTCGGTTGACCTTTCCGCTTTTTATCTCGATATTTTAAAAGATAGGCTTTATGTTTATTTGCAAAATTCAAAAACAAGAAGAAGCGCTCAAACCGTATTATATAAGATTATAAAAACTATTGCCAAGCTTATGGCGCCGGTTCTTCCTTTTACCGCCGAAGAGGTTTGGAAATTTACGCCGGATTATGAAGGCAAGGAGGAAAGCGTTCATTTGGAGCTTTTTCCGAAATATTCGGAAAATATGCTTAACGATGAGCTTGCGGAAAAATGGGGAATTATTCTTGAGTTGCGAAAAGAAGTAACTAAAGCTTTGGAAACCGCAAGAGCAAAAAAGGTTATAGGTCATTCTTTGGATGCGGAGGTTAAAATTTTTGCGGATGATAGAATTTATAAAATTCTTTTGCCGTACGGCAAAGATTTAAGATCGATATTTATAGTTTCAAAAGCGGAGGCGGAACAGGCAAGCGAGGATAATAAGGGAGATTTTATAAGTTCCGAAATAGAGGGGCTTTCGATATCCGTTAAAGCTTCGGACGCGGAAAAGTGTCAAAGGTGTTGGGTAAGGGATCCTTCGGTAGGCGAGGAGGCTATTTGTTTACGGTGCCGACAAATTTTAAATTCGGATGCATAACTTTGTAGTTTGCCCGTTTGCGGCGTTGGATTTTTTTTTAATCCTCGAAATACTATATGTATTCCTGCGGTTAAAAAAAAAATCCGCCTTGCAACCGAACAAACCACTTTGTTATGCAAGCGAATTTATACGAATGCCGGGACTTTGCGGGCGTTATGCTATGATTTTTTGACGGCGAGTATTGATAATGTTAGTTATTTTTGCCTGTCATTTCGACGAGCGGAGCGAGGAGAAATCCCTTTATTAAAAGCGATAAAGTAATAATAAAGCGATAAATAATAGATATTAGCAAAAGCGTTTAAGCTTAAAATGCAGCTTATCCGTCTTGCAACCGGACAAATTATGCGGTTATTGGGACTTTGCGGG
>JAFDMD010000135.1 GCA_019306185.1 Deltaproteobacteria bacterium | reverse complement strand
ACCCTACTTATGTTCCGGATCCCGATGATAAAAATGCCGCCGCCGGAGGATATAACCTTGATAAAGCGGATATAGTATTTTCTTCCAATTTAAGCGGAAATATGATCCCAAGCGAAGAACGCGGCATAGTAGGGGAGGCGGACGACGGAGATGGAAAAACCATAATAGATTTTGATAGGCCGGAAATCGACAATACATTTGTAGGAAAAAGAATATATATAGTTGACGGAACAAACAAAGGAGAATGGAGAAAAATAACCGATTTTAAAAATCGGCTTTTTACCGAAGAAAAACGCTCTTACATAACCGTAGATAAGCCGTTTCCAAAACCTATTGATAATTCTACAATATATGTAATAGAAAGAGATAAAAACGCTCAGCCCGGATTTATGCCTTCATATTCGGTATATGGCATAGAATATCCGGCTCAGTTGCAAGAAGAACAAAATTATAATCAAACCATTTCCAGAATTACTTATGGCATAGCCCAAGAACTTGATCTAAGCGTTAGAACAACGGGAGAGGTGTTTTTTGCGGGGCAGCGCTCCTTTGCCGATAAATATGACAGACCTATTTTTCATATGACAAGCTGCCGAAGACATCTTGATACAAGATTTAGCTTTCCCACGCATCAAGGAAACAGATCGGAAGTTATAATTTATGCGGACAATCATGAAATGCCAAGCGGAATAGATATACATGTTGGCATGGAGCCTCGCAATTTATGGGAAGGAGGCAATTTAAACTTATCGGATCATCAGATGGGACCCGGACTTGAAGCAAGAAACCCGCACGATTTTTCCACAGGATATTTTGACGAAAATAAAATACCAAAAACCGAATTTGTCGAAATATCTAATACAAGGTATAACTTTAAAGATAACAAGCAGCCGTCTCATCCGCGCTTTATATTTAAAAAAATATCCCTTTTCCCTTTAAGAGGACCCAATGCGGTATCTCGCGCGGGATATTCTCCGGGCGGAGTATTTAAAGACGCCATACCTTTGCCAAACGGAGATATTCTGGTTTCCCATTCCGACAAGCCTATAGATAACTTTAACCCCGAAGCAAACCCGGATTTTGACCTATATGTTATAAAGCCGGATCCAAGCTTTCATTCCGAAGGCGGCAAAACAAACCCGAAGGTTAAAAAAATAAAGATAAAAGCCGCTTCGCAAGTCGGAGCAAGCGAAGCGCAGGCATATCCTCTTTATGTAAGAATAAAACCTAAAATAAACGCGGCAAAAAGGGCTAAAGCAGAGCGCCTTATAGGGCCCGCCGGAAAACCGGAAGACAGCCGCCCCGCAGTATATCTTGAAAGAAACTACCTTTTAATAGACGCTATAATGGATAATCCCGCTCCGGTAGGCAAAAATACCGCATATTCTACAAACCCTATTACAGGAGATGAGCTTGCTCCCATAGACGAAGTTAAATATGTAAGAATGGTTGAAGTTATGCCGGTAAAGCCGCATTTTGCCGAAAAAGTTGACCTAAGCAAAATAAAAAATAAAGACCCGCAAAGCGACCTTATAAGCAACGGCATACATTTGCGGAAAAAAATAGTTTGCGAAGCTCCGCTTGAAAGCGACGGCTCCATATATATAAAAATACCCTCTAAAATTTCTATGACAATACAAAGTCTTAATAAAGATAAAATGGCTTTGAGGCAGTCTGCAAGACTTTACTTTTTTGCTCCTAACGAAACATTTACAATATCTCCTTCAAAAAGCGAAACCTTTCAAACCTGCGGAGCATGCATGGGTTCTATGTCCGGCGACCCTAAAAAACTATTCGGACCAATAAACAAATTTACCGGACAGACAAAAGTAAAGGCAATAGCAAACGCAAACGGAAATCCAAAAGAATACGGAATAAAACCGGAGCAAAGAATAGCCATAGATTTTGTTAAGAATATTCAGCCTATATTAAATAAAAACTGCGGCGCCTGCCATAACGGCGATAAAGCCCCCGCGGGATTATCCCTAACCGATAAAAAAACCTTTTATTACAACGAAGCTTACGAAAACCTAATGCAGCTTCAAGACCATAGAAGCGGATGGTATTCTCATAAAAAATATATAGACGAAAGAGGAGCGCTTGCAATAAAAAGTTATTTAATAGAAAAGGTTTACGGCAAAGAACTTAAAGCTCCGCGTAAACTTTCCGGAGACGTTCCGCACCCGAGCGTAGAACTTATAAAAAAACATAACTTAAAAATAACCCCGCTTACCGAAAAAGAGAAGCTGACTTTGGTAAGATGGATAGACATGGGCGCAACCTTTCTCGGAGCCGATTAACCTGCAACTTAATATGGAATTATAAAAATGAAAAAGATAAAAATAAAAAACAAAGGTTATATAATATTTTTTATACTCTTTATGGCAATTTCAAGCTGCGTTTTACAGGATCAAACCGTTAGCGAGCATAATAAAAAGCTTCAAGAGCCTGCCGCCGAATTAGCGTCTTATCCTTCAATATACGGAATATTAACAAGCAATAGATGGGCTTACTTATCGAAATATAAAAGAACCGATTTAACCCCGGTAAAAAATAATAACCCGTATCCGGAGCCGCAGCCGTATAGAGAACATCCGCAAAGCTTGGCGCTTTCGGCAGACGGAACAAAACTATACATAACCCTTACCGGCAACGAAGAGTCCCCCGGAAACCATGTCGCGGTATTTGATATCGCTTCAAAAAAGGTTATTAAAAAAATAAAAGTGGGTTTAAGTCCGTATTCTCTTGCTCTTTATCCTAACGGAAAATTTTTAATAGTTATAAATCAATTTTCCAATTACGCTTCGGTTATAAACACAAAAACAGACGCCGTAACAAACGAAATCCCCCTTGATTTTTATTGTCGCAAAATCCTATTTAATAAAAAAGGAACAAAAGCTTACGTTAGCAATAGATATTTAAACCAAATATTTTTGTTAAATATAAAACTGGAACAAAATATGCTTAAAGGAGAAATAAAAAGACTCGGAGGATTTAACGAACAAAACTTCAGACAAACAGTATATCCGATTTTAAATAAATCCTGCGGAACTTCAAATTGCCACGCCTCAAATACCGGAGGCTTTTATGCCGGCGAAAATCGTCTTGAAGCCTTTTTTTCCGCAATCGAAAACTCAACTACAGGAGACGCGGCTAACAGCGTAATTTTAAAAGCGATTATATCAACTAAAGAGGGCGGATTTGCGGACGACTTAAGCGGAAATAACTTTCATGCCGCAGGAACCGTAATATTTAAAAAAAATAATCCGGAATATAAAACAATAGAAAATTGGATAAATACCGCAAGTTATGGACCGGGTATTCCCGTAGGAAATTTCGGCTCTAAACCGGAAAGCCTTTATTTAAGCAAAGATGAACAATATCTTTATGTCGGCAACATGGGAACTCAAGATATATCTGTAATAGATACGGATAAAAACCAAGAAGTTGCCGGAATATATATGCAAAATATAATATTGGATATTTGCGCTTATTACGATAAAAAAACCGAAAAAGAATTTTTAATAGCCTCTTCAATGGGAATAGGCTTTGGAGCGGCAAAAGAAAGAGACCCGTTTGGAGGAGAGACCGAAAATCCAAACAATCCTGCCGCCCAATATTCGGTTTTGCGAGATATAGAAACCACAGAGCCGTTTCCCATACAACAACAAAAAATACTCGGACAATTCGACGCTATAGACGGAACAGCGGCATATAAGATGACAGACATTCAAAACGATATAACCTTAATTAACGCTAAAGCCCTTAACATACCAAAATTCATAACAAACTCAAACAGTTTGGAGTATGCTCTTTTGGTAAATCGTTACGAAGCTCATAAAAATTGGGTAAGATACACCTCCGATTCCGCGGAAATTCTTCCGCATGAGCCAAGCGGAGACATTCCGCCGGAACTTCAAAGGGTTATAGGCGCATATCCGGTATGCGTAAAAACGGATGGAAACAGATTATATACATTAATGACGGGAACATACCAGCTTGTAGAATGGGAAATAAATCCAAACGCCGCCGAGCCTTCCGAATACCTTGTCCCCGTAAAAGCATATGAGACAGGAATAATGCCAAAAGATATAGCAATAGGTAAAAAAGGAACAAAATCGGAAAATTTAATCTTTGTAAGCAATTTTCTCGGCGAAACCATAAGTATTATAAATAAAAAAACAGGCGTTTCAAAAGAGCATAACGTAGGCGACCTAACCCGCCCTTTTCCGGATACAAATGCGGAGCGCGGAGAAGTATTTGTAAATACTGCAATATTTTCGGTTGATCAAGATACCTCATGCACATCTTGTCATATAAACCATACAAACGACGCAAGAGGCTGGGGAGCGGGGCAGGCAATAGCTCAAATGAAAGACGGAAAATTTGTAAACGGCGGGATTTTGGGGATTCCTCAAATAAAAAATCTATTTGCAATCCAGCCCTTTTATTTTGAAGGCACTCATACATGCTTCGACGCTCAATTTGACGACGCAAGAGAGCATGTGGCGCTTCAAGGATTTTTGGAAGAAAATCCAAAAGGGGATTTTACAAATATTAACTGCCCTATACCATTTAACCAAAGAGAAAAAGAGCATGAAGAGATACAAGATAAAATGTCAACCAATTCTTACGGCGCGGCATATGCGGACTTAAAAGAACGCCGAGATGAAATGATAAGACAAATTAGTATGAAATATTTCGGCAAAGCTTATAACTTTAGAGATTTTCAGAGATTTATAGGGGAGTTTCAAGCTGCGGAAACAAGGCTTAATCCAAATCCTTACGATCAGAAAAACAGATCTGTTATAAGAGGAAAAAAGCTTTTTAACAGGTTAGATATAAATTGCATTGTATGTCATTCCGCTCCGGAATTTACAAATAAAGGGGAAGAACTTTATAACAACAACGAAAAAACCCTTCCTGCCGTAATAAGTTTTACAAAAAGAGAAAAAGCGTTTACATTGGTAGGACCGCATTGGATGGATAAGGCAAACAATTATAAAAGAGATTTGGAATATTGGGAAGAGGGCAGGGTGGAAAGAAAACAGGGAAACGTTGCCGTATTTCAATTACGAGGACTTTTTGACAGACCTTTTGCATTTTTACATCACGGAAGGGCGGTATCTATTCGCGAAACAATAGCGGCGCCGGATCATTACTCTTTAAGAAAATTTAAATATCCGGTATTAAGAGGCGGAGAAAACGTAAGAAAAAATCGAACGGAACGCGGATTTAACGAATTAAGTTTTATAGAGGAAAAAACCTATATGATGGATACTCATGGCGGAACTTCACATCTTAATGCCATTCAAATAGAAGATTTGGAGAATTTTTTGCTTTCAATAGAATAATTATATTGACAATTAACAAGTAAATTATTAATAATTTAAATCTGTTGCAATATAAATGCGCTACCGGCGGTTTTAGAAAATAGTAGGGTTAAAAAGACCTAATGTTTTTTTTAACCGGTTGTTTTTAAAAGGTATTTTTTTTTATTTTAGATGG